>CAYIGE010000140.1:0-2546 GCA_964362835.1 Candidatus Woesearchaeota archaeon | reverse complement strand
CAGTATAGCATTTTATTCTTTTCAATGCCATTCTTCCTCTTGTTTTTTTAAATGGAAGCATGTTTCTTATTGTTCTTTTCATTATTTTTTCAGGACTGGAATGAATATAAGGCCCAGCTAATCCACTTCCACCTCTTGCCCTGTTTTTTTTGTATCTTGCAACAATAGATTCTTCTCTTCCTAGAATAATAACTTTTTCGCAGTTCACAATATCAACTTTCTTTCCCAATAAAGATTGCTTGGCAGAAAAACTAGCTAGTCTTCCTAAAACTCCATTTTCTCCATCAATTATTATTTCTGTCATTTTAATTTAAAATTTTTACTCCTCTCGCTTCTGGATTTATTTCAATTTCTTTTTTCAAGCTTACTATTTCGCACTTTTTCTCTTTTAACTTTCTAATAGATTCTTTAGAAAATGAAACAGCAGCTATTCTTATTCTTTTGCTTATTTCCCCATTACCCAAAACTTTTCCAGGAACAATTATTGTATCAGCTTCTTTGCTTTCCTTGTCAATCTCATCAAGATTTTTCTCTATTTTCAGTTTTCTCGGCAATGATAGTAATCCTGCTACTCTTTGCCATTTTTCATGCTTCTTAGCTTTTAATATTGTTTCAACTAAATCAGGATTATATTTTCTTTTTGCTTGCTTGTCAATCAGTGTTTTGCTTTTCATGTTTTAATTGAGCTAAAGAAGTAAGTATTATTACTCACATTTGCTTCGTTGATTATTTATTTTCAGCCTCAGCAAATGTTCGCCTACTCTCGCGTTAGCTCGCAGGTAAATTGTTCAGATTTTATGGGTTTATAAATGTTTTGAAAAAAGTTTTTTATTCCTAAGAAAACACAAAAATATCCCAGATTCTTATTAAATATTTATGGATTCATAGTAGTGAAATTTTTGCCCATAATATTAAATACTTTATTTTTTTGATATAATAATGAAATCTATTGATATTGCCAATAGATGGAGAATTAAAGCTATAGCTTTTGGGTTTTTTAGTTTATCTAGTTTAGTCGGATGTCATATTCAAAAAAGAGACTCTTATATTCCAGAAGAGTGTCTCAATTCTCATATCTTTCCTGGAGAAAGAAAAACAGAACTCTTAATAATATCTTCTAAAGAAAATTCTGATAGAAGTATGATTGTTAAGAAAAGCTCTTCTTTTAAATATGGAAGTTATAATTATGACATATCTATATCTTCAAATTATCTCGTTTTTGTTGATGATGAAGGAAATAGGAGAAAGATTCCAAAATTAAATAATTATGAGATGAATCTTCTTTTAGACAACAAAGTTATTGAACATGCTGATGTCCCTTCACCATTAGAACTATATGAACCTGTTGCTTGTGGCTCCGCTTCTTTATATAAAGCATTTTCAAGATTGAAAACAAATACTAGATTCAGTTTAGAAGAAATTAATGAAGAGAGGGGAGATATAAGGAGAGACATATTGGGTATTTTTGATTCTAGTTACAAATATGGGACTTATGAAAAAGAAATGAGAGATATAGCTGAAAAATATGGCTTTAATGTAGAGACTTACAACGGAACAAAAGATAAACTTTTAAAAAAGATGAGGGAGGAGAACGGAGAACAAAAAGAGATTATTGCCCAAATAGCTATCATTCCCACCAACAGCAAAGAAACTAGACACTGGACTGTTTATGAGAAAGTTGGTAGAAAAGATTATTACTATGATTTGATAAATCCAGTTGATTATTATCCTCTATACAGCATTCTTGTTCTAAGTGAAAAAGGCTAAGCAGAATATATTCAAATTAGGTAATTTAACATAAGATTAAATTTTGAATGCAGGAATAATAACATTTCTTAGCAATGCAGGAGTTGAGCGCATTCATTTTACTAATTTGTTTTCTCTGGTGCGTACAACTTTCTTTACAAAAAGAAAGTAGTACCATGCGGGAGATAGGGATCGAACCTATGTAGGCACTAAGCCATGTGGTTTCTTAGACATGCACTCGTTGTACTATTTATTTAGCCTCATGCAAATCTTCGCCTTAGCCACACCCGTTTGACCGCTCCGGCACTCCCGCGCGGGAGTGCAAATATTTCTTATTATAAAAAGTTATTGTTTAAAAAACTTTAGAAAACAGCCTTATAAAAAAGCAGGCAGAACAAGTCAGTATGAATCTCCGAAGAGATTCAAGACAGTAGACACCGAAGTGTCAGACTGTAGTAACTGATTACTTCTGCCTTGATTTATAGAATATAAGGAAATATAAAAAGTTTTCGATGTAGAGAAGAATAGCGAAGACAGCTTTATGTGTTCCCCTCTTGTGGGAGAGTACAGGCATAAACGTAGCAAGCTTAACTGTCCGAGTTCGGAATGGGATCGGGTGTTTCCAAGCTACTATGGCTGTCTTCTGAATTAGCTAATTCTATTGGTTTTTAAGCTTTTCTATACCTTCAGTAGTTAGGAAAGTGAAATAGTGGGCAAAACATTCTGTAATTGTAGGTTATAGGCGTTATCGAGCTTATTTTCAAAGATTTTCAGTGCAAGTTCTTTTTGTTGAATTCTCC
>CAYIGE010000139.1:0-2592 GCA_964362835.1 Candidatus Woesearchaeota archaeon | reverse complement strand
GTATATTGGGATTCAAACCCCTCATTGAAGAGGAATTAAAAAATCTTCCAGGAACCGTACCAATACAATTAGTCTTTGAAAGCGATGAAAAATATCATTGTTCTAATATTAATGGGAGAGCTAGATTTGATAGAGAAGAAGTTCGTGGAATAAAGCGAATTTACTAAACAACCGCAACAGTAATTCCGTCCTTCTCAGGACAGGTATAAGCTATTTTTCTCTCTTCTTTTTGAGCAAGTAACTTAGGAATAACTCTGAATGTATCCTGAGGACCGACAGTTATACCAAGACATGCAAATGAAGATTTACCTATCGTTACAGTTCCTCCATTAAACGGCTGGTCAACAAGAGCAATATTGTTTATCGAGCCAGTAGTAGGATTATACTGAAGAACTTGAACGCCATAAATCGGAACATTGCCTAGATTATTGATATCCACAGCAGCTTTATTACTGTTTGTAGCACATTCAGCAGCGTTTTGAACAATCTGCGCCTCAAACTTCACTTCAGTACAAGAAGTCTCAACAACTCTATCGCCTTTCACAGCTCCTTCGGATAAAAATCCCCGAGCCCATAAAAATATTATCGCTGCAAGGACGACAACAATCACAATAAGCAATACTGTTGCAATAACAGGGCTAACACCTCGTCTATTCATAATTCATAAAGATAACTGCTATTTTTATATGTGTCGTTCCAATCAAGCGCAAACAACATTCCTAGTAACGACCGCATCTGGACAAATTACAGGCTTATTGTCAATCCAAATCAACGGCTGAACACTAATTTCTTTAATTCCAGAACTTCCAGAATGATACGTATACTCTTCACAAAAAGCAGCCCCTGGTTTTAGTACGACTTCATTAATGCCATTGCAATTAGAGCCCAATGGGTCTTCAGGCTTATTGATGGTCTCCTTAAATATTCTGTCAGGCTCCCCAACTTTAATATAAACTCCTGGAATATTAAAAAGTCCTTTATTTGTAAAATTTATAGAAACTTCGGAGCTACTAGAACTGCCTCCAGTTCCAGTATTAACCCTACAACTCGCCGAGTCTATAATCAGTTTAATATCTTGATAACATTCTTGCTTCTCACTAGGCAAATACAATTTGAGATAAAAGAAAACTGCAGTAGAAAGTGCTACTGCAATAGAAATCAATAAGACATACCCTACCATGATACTAACTCCGCGCTTATTTAACCGTGACAAATTGTTCATCCTCCTCATCTTTAATCAACACGAAATAGAAGTTCTGTCCAGGTTTTAAATTGAACGCATAGTCATTATTTCTAATGCGCACAGTAGCTTCCTTACTAGTCTCCTCATATTTAGCCTCAATTGGTGTTCCAGTGGTGACTGGCAAGGTTACAAACACATTATTGGAAAGAGATATAGCTTGTACATTAATGTTTTGATAATAGTAAGCAGATACATTAGTACTATTTCCATATACAAAAGCAACATCTTCATTTGAAATCAATTCACTATAATTTTCCAATAATCTTCTAGCATGATTATCAATGTCGCCTGAAGAAAGAAGATTAATCACTCCATAATCAAGCACGCGCTTAGTTTCAAAACCTATTTCATCAGCCAAATCAAAAAATGCTTTAGGCTCTTCACGAACAATACTCTTATTAGAAATTCTAACCAAACCAAGCATTATTCCAACAATTATTATTGTCGCCATCAAGAACACCTGTCCCCCTTTATTCATTATTATTCAAATATAAAGAAGTTTTTAAGTTTAGGCTTTATGAATTTTTAACAATCGAATATTGTTTTCTTTGCCCTGATTACGAGTAACTCTTGCAGCATTGGTAAAGTAGGAATGACTTTCTAGAAACTCAAGCTGTTTTTCATTCCATTCTGATTCACTTATGGGTTTCCCAGTATGAGCCATTAACTCCAATCTCAAACTTTCACCCAATCTAAAAAATTCACTCATTCCCAAATGATACAAGTCCGCATCGCACATAATCATTTGTAGAACATCATTTTTATCAGGGTTTTGTCTGAAAATTCCATTATCTTCAACCATTTGAGTGGCCATTATAATTTTACCAATTTTATGAATTTGTTCTTCATTATATCCGAAAATGGGCAGAAATTTAGTAGCAATTGAAACTCCATAAGGTTCATTATTCGAATATTGCTCCAGATATCCTGCATCATGATAAAGCGCCGCAGTTTTACCGATAAGCAAATCCTGTCCATTTACTCCCTCTAATGAAGCAAGTCTTTCAAAAGCAGGCAAGACATAATCTCTAGTATGATGCACACCATGATAGTATAAATGAGGGCTTAACCCTCTTTGCAGTCTGCCAAGCAGATATTTTTTAACTGCCTCAAAATCAATTCTACCGACCATCAAAACGAATAAATTAGCAGGTTTTTAAACCTCTACTCAAGAGGTCGCCCATAAAAATAATTCAATAATTGTCTATTTTTATCTTTCCAAAAGTGTAGGCGGGGAGTTTGCTCAACGTCAAAAACTCGTTTGACCTTCTACCATCCTCAGTACTGCGCTCCCGCAAGCACCGAAGCTTCTGTTTAGGGATGCTCCGATCAAGGCCTGACCCATTTCA
>CAYIGE010000138.1:0-2610 GCA_964362835.1 Candidatus Woesearchaeota archaeon | reverse complement strand
CAACTGGAATTGAACCAGATATTGCTATGGTTAAGTACAAAGTTCTTTCTGGAGGGGGAATGTTAAAGATAGTTAATCGTTCTGTTGGTTTAGCTTTGGCTCGTTTGGGATATAATGAGGACCAAACTAAAGATATTTTAGATTATATTAATACAAATGATACTATTGAAGGTGCTCCTGGACTGAAAACTGAACACTTGCCAATATTTGACTGTGCTTTCAAAGCTGCTAAAGGTAAGCGTTCCATTCATTACAAAGGACATGTTTTGATGATGGCAGTTTGTCAGCCGTATATTTCTGGAGCTATTTCCAAGACGATTAACATGCCAGAATCTGCTACTGTTGAAGAGATTATGGATGCTTACATTTTTGCTTGGGAACGTGGTTTGAAAGCTGTGGCTATTTATCGCGAAAATTCTAAGAGAAGTCAGCCTTTGAATACTAAGAGGACAGAAGGAGAAGTCGTTAAGAGAGAAGTTATTGAAGTGATTAAACAAGGTTTGGAGAGACCTATGCCTCAGACTAGAAGATCTATTACTCATAAGTTTAAGATATCCGAACATAAAGGGTTTTTAACCGTGGGGCTTTATGATGATGGTCGTCCAGGAGAAATATTTGTCATGATAGCTAAACAAGGTTCTACTGTTAGAGGATTGATTGATGCTTGGGCGTTATCTATTTCAATGAATTTACAATATGGTGCTTCTGTAAGGGATTTGTTCAGTAAGTTTAGACATCAGAAGTTTGAGCCTTCGGGTTTTGTGAGGAATGATGAAGAAAAAGGAAAACTTGATGAAAGTCAGACTCCGATAAGAACTGCTTCATCTATTGTAGATTATATTTCCCAATTTATGCTTAATAATTTCGGAGGCGGAGCTGTTTTAGAAGTTGTAGTTCCTCAGATGGAGAATGCAGTTGAAAAAGAAGAGCAAAAAGACTTGACAGTTTTCACTTCAAATGAGGGTTTAGTTTGTGGTCTTTGCGGAGGACCTGCAAAGAGAATAGGTAATTGTGCAATTAAGTGTTCTTCGTGTAATCAAACTCAAAGAAGTGGTTGTGGGGAATAAATTCTTAGTTTATTGAAAAAAATTTAAGTCCGCATTACTCTTTTTCCAGCAGATCTATTCTTCACATGACCTTTACCACCAGGTCTTCCTGACTTTGCTCTTGTCTTTGCAGCCTTCATTCGACCGCCTCTACTTTTTTTAGCCATTTTATTTGTTTTTGTTTTTCCTCCTTTTTATCTTTATGTTCTCGTAGTTATAGTTGTTACTGATGTGCCTCTCGGAGCTTTTTTTCTCGAATTTCTTATTACTACTGGTGAGACTAAAACGGTTTTGTGCTGTGTTTTACCTTTTGTTCCCTTTACTCCTTTTAATCCCTTTGACCCTTTTGTTCCTCTTGGACCTCTAGGTCCTGGGACTCCAGATACGACTGGTACTGGTGATATGATTGGTACTACTGATGCTAACTCTGGACTAGGAATTACTAAACTGAAGAATAATAATAAACCTCCTATTATCAGCAATGCGTATGACCATTCAACTGGAATTTGGAATCTTGCAGAAGAGTTTACGGGGTTGTTTTCTCCAGTTGGAGCAACGTTAGTTTGAGCGCTAAAACTTTGAGAGGGATATAAATATAAAATGCCTCCAAGTACTAGAAAGATTACTCCCAATACGATAAGACTTGTTTTCATTTTTTATAATTAGTTATCTCTTCATCGCGTGAGCTATTATAGAGACTACGAAAAGAATTACGAAGATTATTGCTAGCCACTTAGCTATTGTGATTGATGTACCTGCTATTAATCCAAATCCGAATAATGCTGCAACCAATGCAACTACTAGGAATACAACTGCCCAACTTAACAATCCGCCAAAGCCTTTCTTGTTCATCTTGTTTATCATGTTATACTGATGATAACGTGTATTAAGAACCTATGTTGTATTAAATAGACACTAGAATTTGATATGTGAGGATTTTTAATTCTAGAAGTCTTTGAAATTTACATGAAGATAAAAGATCTTCCTAAACAAAACCGCCCTAGAGAGCGTATGTTGAAGCAAGGCGTTGGAGCTTTAAGCGATGCAGAACTCCTTGCAGTTATTCTTAGGACTGGAAACAAAGGCGAGAATGTTATTGATATGTCTAATAGATTAATTGCTGAACATGGATTAAATAAAATATTTGAGTGTTCTCTTGAGGAGCTTCAAGAAGTTAAGGGAATTGGGCCGAGCAAGGCGATGCAGCTTCTGGCTATGAATGAACTTGGTAAGAGAAATTCAATGTCAAAGCAAGAAATCAAAAGAGTTACTTGTGCTAAAGATGTTTTTGATTTGTTTCACGAACGCCTAAAGAATGAGAAACAAGAGCATTTCTATATTATTTTACTAAGCACAAAGAATCATATTATTGGGGAGCATCTTATCTCTAAAGGTGTTCTTGATGCCGCAATCCTAGAACCCAGAGAAGTTTTCAGACCCGCAATTAAAGCCGCTGCCTCTCGTATTATTATAGTTCATAATCATCCAAGTGGAGATCCAGAGCCCAGCGATGAAGACATAGAAGTTACAAAGAAGCTCATGGATGCTGGAGATATGATGAATA
>CAYIGE010000137.1:0-2615 GCA_964362835.1 Candidatus Woesearchaeota archaeon | reverse complement strand
AAACCACGAAAGAAGAAAAGAGAACTACTATCGGACGAATAATTCTGGAGATAAATAAGCAATATGGGCCAAATACCATCAATTATGTTGATAAGATGGAAAATGTTGCAATTAAAAGAATCTCCTCTGGTATTCCCAAACTAAATGAGGCTATTGGAGGAGGTTTTCCCCTTGGAAGAATTGTGGAATTCTATGGACTTTTTTCAAGTGGCAAGTCTTTAATTGCCCAAAAGATTGTTACACAGGCTCAGAAAGAAGGGTTAGAAACGGTCTGGATAGATGCTGAAAATTCATTTGATCCTATTTTCGCTCAGTCTTTAGGCGTAGATATAAATAAAGTTGTTCTAATGCAAGTAGGAGTGGGAGAAGATATCATCGATATGCTCTGTCAAATACTCAAGGCAGAACCTGGAGTAATAGTTATAGATAGTGTTGCGGCATTAATAACACGAGGTGAACTTGAAGAATCAATTGAGAAAGCGTTTATGGCTCCACGAGCAAGATTGATGTCTAAAACATTAGCAAAAATTAATACATTAAATTCAAAAACGTTAATAATTTTTATCAATCAACTCAGACAAAATATTGGTGGTTATCATCCCTTTACTGCTCCGACGGGCGGTATGGCATTAAGCTTTTATGCTTCTCTCAGAATCGAAGTTAAAAAAGAAAATGAACTTCTTTATGAAGGTGGAAAGAAGAGTGGAAATGCAATAGGGCAGGTAATCCAGTTCAAGGTCACAAAAAATAAAATCGGACAGGCATTTAAAACTGGTAGTTTTAGATTCTTTTTTAAAGATTCTAGAATAGAAGAATGAAAAATTGGATTTCTAAAGAAAAAAAGGATGCTAAGGACTTTGATGGTCGTAGGAACAAGGGTAGTGGAAACCAATGGTTTAGGCCTGGAGACCTTTCTATTCCAGGACATAATTTGCTTATTGAATGTAAGCAAACCGATAAAAAATCTTACTCAATTTCTATAGAAACTCTAGAAAAATTATATTCAGAAGCTTTATTCTCTTACAAGATCCCAATATTAAGTATACAAATTAAAGATATTGAAGTTGTTTTGATGTTTAAAGAGGATTTTAAAAAAATTATCTTAAAGAATTTAAAATAATTATTTTCCGATTGACTTCCAAGATCTCTTTAAAACTTGATTTTTTGTAACTATTTTATGACAATTTAGGCATAATGTTCTCCCATTATTAATATCCCAAAGCTTTAAACATTTTAGAGCTTGTTCAAAAGAAGTAATATTATTTTCTACCTTCTTTTTTAGCGTTCTGGTATTTACTTCATTCCCCAAAATTTGAAGTTGTACATCGTCAACCATTTGTTCTAATAATTTTCTTTTTGATTTCATCTTCTATCCTTTACATACTGCTAATGGTAATAATTTATAGAGAGGTTTTACTAAATCACTTTGATATGCAATAACTTTTTCAATATCTTTGTATGCCATAGGGATTTCATCATAATCTCCTTGTTTAATCCCAAAAACAACATTCTTCATAGATTCCACTGCCTGTTCATGAGTAAATATTCTATTTGCTTCTTTTCTTCCCATAACTCTTCCTGCTCCATGAGAACAGGAATTGAAAGATTCTTCTGGTTTTAATCCCTCACAGATATAGGAAGCTGTACCCATTGAACCAGGGATTGTTACCAATCCTTCTGCTTTGACAGCCCCTTTTCTATGTATTAAGAGATTCTGCCCAAAATGATTTTCCATTTGTGCAAAATTATGGTGCGTATCAAATTGTTGCACTATTTTTAACATTATCTTGGATTCCAGAAACGCCTCGTATACTTTTTCAAGCATAGATGCTCTTGATACTTCAGCAAAACCCATACAAAATCGCATAGCTTTTAAATACATATCATGTTCTTTTACTTCTCGTGGAAGAAATGCTAAATCCATATCAGAAATATTGGAATGAAACTTCTCCATATAATCTTTGGCTTTTTTATGATAATAGTCGCAAACCCTTTTGCCCAAATTTCTTGAGCCAGAATGAATCATTATCCAAACTGTATCTTCTTCATCTGACTGGATTTCTATAAAGTGATTTCCCCCACCCAAAGACCCAATTTGATAATCAGCAGCTTCAAGTTGATCTTTAATAATAGGATCATCATTTTCTGCTTGTAAGTATTTATTATTTTGTTTTTCTTGATGATGATTCATTCCGACAGGTATTCTTTTATGAATAGCAAGCCGTATTCGTTGTAAAATTTCTTTTGTTAAAACATCTGTTTTTAAATCCGTTTGTGTAGCAATCATTCCACAACCAATATCTACCCCTACAGCGTTAGGAATAACCCCATCTTGAGTTGCTAAGACTCCCCCAATGGGCATCCCATAACCTACATGGAAATCAGGCATTAAACATATCCACTTTTTAGCCAAAGGGTGATTAGCAAGGTTCTTTGCTTGTTCAAGGGCATTATCAAATCCTACTAAATCTTCTTCTTCAGCCCAGATTTTAATTGGTAATTTTTCTGTATTTATTACTTTCACTTACATTTAATTTTTTGAGGATTTTTTATTTGCATATCCTTTTATGTTTTTTAAGGTCTTTTTGTAACTTTGGAATACTGGATGCTATTTT
>CAYIGE010000136.1:0-2711 GCA_964362835.1 Candidatus Woesearchaeota archaeon | reverse complement strand
TCTGGAGTGATTCCTGAACCTTGTTCTAATTCTACACCTCCAAATTCTTCTTCGGCTTCAGCCAAGATGTCATTTTGAGAATCTAATGATGGATCTTCTTCACTCTGGGAAGAATCTGAATTCTCTTGAGCATAAGAAAATACTGAAAATAAAGTAGCTAGAAAAACCAGAGAAATTAAGATTAGTGCCTTTTTTTTCATGTTTGGTTGAGTCTAATGCTATTAATAAATATTCCTAAAAACAAATTCTTAGATGCCCAAGATTTTCTAATTCATTTCATTTTCCAAATGAAAGACTAAGAGAATGGAGATTCTCTTATCCATTCTGTTCTTGCGAACAGAAGTCTTTAAAAACCCTTAATATTGTTGATGATTAAGAACTTAGCAGGTACGGACTGAAACAAATTCCGACAAACCCCTGCGCTGTTTATAATTGACTACAATGGTAAAAACTACAAAGAAGAAAGAAGAATCTGTTACTAAAGATGTAGCTGAGACTATAGAAAGTGTTGATGAGGATATTGTAGAAGCTGTTGTCGAGAAAGAAGAGAAAAAGTCTAAGCCAAAAAAAGAAATGTCTGAAGCAATGAAAGCAAAGCTTAAGGCAATTGAAGGAAAATTCAAAGAAATTGAAAAAATTGACATTAAAGAAAAAGTTACTGGAGAGAAATCTGAACCTACTAACACTCTTGTTCCGATTGAGGACTATTTGAAAGCTTCCATGCATTTGGGTCCAAGAGTTATTACGCCTAACATGCGCCCTTATATTTACAAGAGACGTGCTGATGGTCTGGCAGTATTCAACACAGCAATGCTTGATATTAAAATGCGTGAAGCTGGAACGTTTCTTTCTAAGTTTGCACCTGAAGATATAATTATAGTTTGTAAAAGAGAAGCTGGATGGCACGCAGTAAAATTATTCTCTGAAACTTTAGGAATTCGTTCTTTCATGAAGAAATATCCGGCTGGAATTTTAACTAATACAAATTTGAAAGACTTCTTTGAATGCAAGCTTGTGTTTATTTGTGACCCCTGGCTTGACAAGAACGCATTAACTGATGCAAATCGCGTTGGTATCCCGGTAATGAGTATTTGTGACAGCAATAACTACGCATTTGGAATAGACCAAATTGTAGCTGGTAACAATAAGAGCGCAAAAAGTCTAGGGATGATAATGTATTTGTTAGCTAAGATTTATATTGAACACAGAAAACTTGATGCTAAACTTCCAAGCATTGACAAATTCATTGACGACTGGGAAAATTTAGTGCCGCCTAAGTAAGTTCACTTTCTTTTTAATTCTAAAGTTAAAATTCTTTTCTCTTGGTCTTCCAGTTTTGAGTATGCTTTGTCCATATTATTTTTTAGATATGCGGTTCTTTGATTAGTGATGTGCATGAAGCCCAATACTCTTTGATAAAATGCCCCTATTATGAATACAAGACTGATAAGGGGAATTAGGCTAACCCATTCAGGAGTATTAATGATACCTATTAGTTTTGCGATAATATAGGTAATTAAAACAATCATCGCAAACCAGAAAATAATGTCCCAAATTGTTACTTTTCTCATTGAATAAACAAGAGACAATATTATTAATATCTTCCCATATAATAATTATTGAATGTAAAGAATTGTGGCTTCTTTTATGTTTGCCAATGCTTCTTCTTTTGTTTCACCTTCGGAAATGTAACCAGGTAGAGAAGGTACATATACAGTGTAACCACCTTCTTCTTGTATCTCTAAAATTATGTTTAATTCTATAATTTAACAGTTATCTTTATCCTTATAAAGTTTTGCAGACTTTATTTTTGAAACAGGGTGTTTTCACAATCATAATCTATCTTGATTAATCTTGAAAACACAACTATCCTTTTATACCCTCAAAGATAAACTTTATTTTGATGGGTTTAAAGCATTTTGTTGAATCACAGCAACTTGATAAGGAGATTATTTTTAATATTTTTAATATAGCCGATGAATTTAGAAAAGGAAATGTAGAACCGTTACTTAGAGGCAAAGTACTTGCAACTTTATTTTATGAGCCAAGTACAAGAACTCGTTTGAGTTTTGAAGCTGCAATGCTGAAGCTTGGGGGAAGTGTAATATCTACTGAAAATGCCAAAGAGTTTTCTTCTGCAATTAAAGGTGAGACTCTAGCAGATTCAATTCGCGTTGTTTCATCTTACGCAGACGCAATTGTAATGAGACATTATGAAGATGGGAGTGCGGCTCTTGCCTCTGAAATAAGTAAAATTCCAGTCATAAACGCAGGAGATGGTAAGGGGCAACATCCTACTCAAGCACTGCTTGATATTTATACAATTTATCGTGAGTTCGGCAGACTTGATGGACTTAAGATTGCGATTGTTGGAGACTTGGCATCTGGAAGAACTGCTCGCTCTCTTTGTTATTTATTGGGAAAATTTCCGGGAAATGAAGTAGTATTTCTTTCTCCAGAGCATCTGAAGATGAAAGATGACATCAAAGAATACTTAACAAAACACGGAGTAAAATTTAGTGAAGAAAATAATTTGGATGAAGTTTTACCTTTAGTTGATGTTGTTTACATGACAAGAGTCCAAAAGGAAAGAATTACACTTGATGAATATGAAAGGGCACGCGGAAAATATGTTATCACTACAAATAATTTTAATTTATTAAAAAAGTCTGCCCGTATTTTACACCCTTTACCAAAGATTGATGAAATTA
>CAYIGE010000135.1:0-2713 GCA_964362835.1 Candidatus Woesearchaeota archaeon | reverse complement strand
TTTGGTGTTTAACTTAAAAACCAAGATTTAATATCTTTAACACCAAATTTCCTCTCTGCCTACTTATCTACATCAAAAGCAACTAAAATCCATTGCTCTTCAGGATGAAACTCGGTAGAAGTAAAAACAATCTCTTGAGGAATGATAGTTCTAACTGCTGTCTCACCCCTATAATTTGTATAAAGTATCTTAACTTCTTTATCTTTTTCCATATTAATCCAATCCATCATAAGGATTAGGTCTGCTCATAGCATTCATTTTAGGCCCTGAAGACATCAAAACATCGTCTATTCTCAAAATCATTGTAGCAACTTCTGAAGAAGATATTATTGCCTGCATTTTAACTCTCATTGGCTCAATAATCCCCGCAGCAATGCAGTCTTCAACTTTGTTCACAAACAAATTAATCCCATCAAGAGCAAATCCAGACTCATGACGTTGTTTAAGTTCAGTCATTATGTTTACAGGGTCTAAACCCGCATTTTCAGCAAGAGTTTCTGGAATATATTCCAAAGCACCAGCAAACTCGTCAATAGCTAGTTGCTCACGACCTCCAAGAGTCCTAGCGTACTGGCGCAAACGTTTAGCAATCTCCATTTCAACAGCCCCACCGCCAGAGACTACTCTGCCGTCTTTAACAGAAGCAGAAACATCTCCAAGCCCATCTTTTATTGCTCTTTCAATCTCATCAAGCACGTGATCAGTACTTCCACGCAATAAAATAGTAACAGACTTAGGATTTTTACAACCACGAACGTAAGTCATAGTATCATCTCCTTTCTTTACCTGTTCAACAACGGCTGCAAACCCTAAATCTTCACTACGAATCTCCTGCAAGCTGGAAACAATTTTACCAGAAGTAGCTCTTGACAGTTTTTCCATATCGGACTTTGCAATCCTTCTATAAGCCATAATTCCTGCTTTAGCAAGGAAATATTGAGCAACATCATCTATTCCTTTCTGACAGAATACAACTTTAGCTCCAGAACTTATTACTTTATTAGTTATCTCGCGCAAAGCCGTTTCTTCATTTGCAATAAATTGCTGTAATTGCTCTGGCGTTGAAACAGATATCTTTGTTTCAGTTTCAGGATTACGCAATTCAAGAGCAAAATCAACCAATAATATAGAAGCATTTTCAATTTTCTTAGGCATAGCTTCATTAGAAGCCTCTTTATCCAAAACCAGACCATGAACAAGCTCACTATCTTCAATAGAATTGCCTTTCTGCTTAACAATCTTAATATTTTCCATGTCTATAGAATTTCCATTAGTAGCCACTTGGTCTATTGAAGCAACTATCAAATTAGCCAAATGCTCGCGATTACTTTCAGCACCTTTACCAGTCATCGCAGTCATCGCAATTTGTTTCAAAATATTCTTATTATCTACAGGTAAAGAAATTTCTTGCAAAATCAGCTTAGCTTTATCTGCCGCTAACTTATACCCTTTGATTATCACAGTAGGATGAATCTTCTTATCAAGTAATCTTTCAGCATTCTCAAGAAGTTTTCCAGCAAGCATAACTACTGTAGTAGTTCCATCCCCCACTTCATTTTCTTGAGTCTTAGCAATTTCAGCAATCATCTTTGCAGCAGGATGGTCAAGCTGAACTTCTTCTAATATCGTAACTCCATCATTAGTCACAATTATATTTCCAGTAGAATCCACTAACATTTTATCCATTCCCTTAGGCCCAAGAGTAGTTTTCACAATATCTGATATAATTTTAGCCGCAAGTATATTATTACGTTGAGCATCTTTACCAAGAGTTCTGGAAACGTTTTCAGGTAAAATATATATTGGTTGCTTTTCTGCCATTCCAGTCAACAAAAAACGCACATTTTAAAGATTGTTGTGATGTCAAAGTGTATCTTACTAACACCTTGATTGATTAAGAAAGATTTTAATAATCACAATTAAGGTATTTTGAATATGAGTAAAGAAGAAGTCCTAGAATTCATAAGAAGATATGAAAGCAGAGTATCGCTTGCTTATGAACATCTCAATGAGGATCCAAAATTAGTAATAGAATACTGCCTTTATATGACTAAAGATCTATCCGAAAATAGAAAATCCCTTAGCAGAAAGACATTTGGTAGGTTAAATGCAAAGTCTAAGAAATTAGAAGAAAAGGCAGAATCAATTCTAGGATAAGGTTAGTTTTAAATATTAAATAACTCTAAACTTCCCATGAAAAAGTCGTTTTGGTGGATAATTATTCTAGTAGCTGTAATAGCACTCATCTGGTATTTAATGTCAAAACCAAGCCCGTACGATGATTTTGCTCAATGTCTAACAGATAAAGGCACAAAGATGTACGGAGCTTACTGGTGCCCTCACTGTCAAGCTCAAAAAGCATTATTCGGAGGTAGCTGGGATAAAGTAAATTATGTAGAATGTGCTATTCCTAATTCAAATTCTCAAACTGCGGCATGCAACGCTGCAGGAATAAAGAGCTACCCTACATGGGAGTTTGCAGATGGAAATAAAATACCAGCAGAACTCTCATTGCAACAATTAAGCACATTTACTGAGTGTCCTTTACCAGCAGAATAATCAGTCAATAAGTTTTATATAACAACTAATTTACTTTTGATAAGAAGATTTTCATCCTCTCTTCCTGTGAAGCTCCTCGCTTAAGCTGTGGGCTTTCTCGGTGCGGAGAATGAAAAGGGCCTATGGTTAAATGGTAGAATTTTCGGCTGGCAGT
>CAYIGE010000134.1:0-2781 GCA_964362835.1 Candidatus Woesearchaeota archaeon | reverse complement strand
CCCAATGATAAAGTAGCGCTTGTTAGTGGTGCAGGAACTTGTCCATCCAGTTTTTCAGAAGATAAATTACAGGTTTTTGAAAGATAAGATGAAATGGAGCAAAAATTTCTCAAGAATATAAATTAGAAATAAAGCATAGGCTTTAAATATTTGAAAACTATTTTCTGTTATGTATAGGAATGTTCTTTTTCGTAATTTTAATGCAGGAATTATAGGTAGTGTAATCTTTGCTTTACACATATTTATCCTATTTATCGTTTTCTATTTTAAATTTAATCCATTTCCAAAATTCTTGGAATATTATTTTGGTTTAATCTTTATTCTAGTTATTTTATTTTTATCTTTATTCCCCTTTGCTCAATTAAAGGAGACAAATGAGTTATTTTTTCATCCATCATTATTGGGATGGGTTGTCTCATTTGTTTTTTGGATATTTGTTGGATTTATTTTTGGTATTTTTACTGCTAAGCTTCTGAGAAGTATAAGAAATAAAGTATTATCTTTAAAAAATGGCCCCGACGGCTCACGAGATCGCTATCTCGGATCCTTCAACTTTCTTAAAACAAAGTTGAAGTGATTTGAACAAATCCCGTCATTTGTATTTATGACCCCGACGGGATTTGAACCCGCGACACCTGGATTAAGAGTCCAGTACTCTACCAGACTGAGCTACGAGGCCTTATATTCCAAAGTTTTAATGCCTTTAAAAAACTAATTGTATAATCAAATTAATTAAAAACTCGAACTATTCCCATAAAAGCCCCATATCTATTGCACAATTCTTCATTTTGCACATGATAACGCTGATCAGGACTACATAAGATACTTTCTACAGCAGAATAATCAATATCTCCACCAATAGCCTTAATATGTTTAACTAATGAAAGAGCATCGTTAATATCTTTAGGTCTTCCCCTTGCAATCTTTGTAGCTAAAAGATCTTCTTTATTTTTAACTTTGAAGAATAAATTTCCCTTATTAGAAAAAGGAATAGATAAATCAGAAGCATTATTCAAGAATTGGTCGTAGTATCTATCTTCAAATTCTTTCAAAGAACCGTTCTTTAAATCTTTAGGATCGTTATAAATATTAAAAGAAACTTTTTTGTCACTATCAACAATTCCATTAATACCTAATTGAAAAACTGGTCTCACATGTCCTCTTTTATCAAGATGTATTCTTATAATATTCTCCTCGCTTGGTGAAAAATATTCTTCATCCTGCACAATATAGTTTAAAACAGAAAAAACTTTTTTAGCAACTGTCATTTCTTTTCCTTTAATGTCGCTTCCAACTCCATCTACTCTTATGGCTATGTCTACATCATCCGTTGCTCGTAAATGATCCTGAATCCTTATATCCGAAGATTTTACCAAATCAATTAAAGTTTTAGAATAGGAATCACATAAAAGCTTAGCTACATGAAGTTGTGTAGCTACTCCCCCTACAAACATATATTTCATTCCTTCTCTTTCAAAACCCTCATGCGTTCTATTCAAAAGAGTTACAAACTCTTCATCGGCAACACTAAAAAGTTCCCTTTTCATACAATTATCTATTTTTAACATATTTAAACCTTTCCATTATAACTCCTATTTAGTTACAACATAATCCTCACTATATAATAATAAAATCAAAAACCTTTTAATCATTCAATTCTTATTCAAAACATGAAAAAAGAGCTTAATATTCACCCTCTTATTTATCATCATAACAATCGTACAATAGGTGAAAAAGCCTCAGATCTCCTAACAAAACACATGGGTTCTTGGACATTCATAATAATATTCTTATCTTTCCTTGCTATCTGGATATCTCTAAACACCATCTTGCTTATATTTGGAGCTGTCTGGGACAAAAAACCTTTCATAATGTTAAACCTCATTCTCTCTTGTTTAACAGCAATACAAGCCCCAATAATTCTCATGTCTCAAAATAGGCAATCTCAAAAAGATAGAATTAGAACAGAATATGATTACGCAGTAGATAGAAAAGCCGAGAAAGAAATAGAACAAGTTAAAGAACAATTAAATAGAATAGAAAAAAGATTGAAGTGATTAATAATCTCTATAAAAATTTTGTTTACTAGCTCGCTTACGCTCGCCTTAAACGTACCCCGAGCGAAGCAACGCGACCAGAAGGACCCCCGTAGCAGCCGAACCTAGCCCCATCGGAATCCGCATCGAACCACGCGACACGTTCTTGAACCTCATTAGTTCTACTATTTACTCTCCAAAGATAAGCATTTTTTTCAGTAAGCCACTGATAAACATTTTGAATTTCTTCAAGATTATCAGAACCTAAAAGAGCTTTGTAATTTGAAGGCCTTGTACTATCTTTAACATATTCATCAGGAAAAACTAGTTCTTCTCTTACACTACATTCATCTGACATTCCCTTATTATGGATTATAACATCATCTAACGACCCTGATGGTTGATACATTATTCTTGTGGTTGTCGCAAGCCAACGTTCAAACATAGGTTTTTTCACAAATTCCTTTATTGTTTCTACTTCGTCTTTTTTTACAGTATCATCACGCAGTTTATAAAGCGTAGTAAATAATGCGTGTTGTAAAGGCATATCTCCTGTATAAAATTCATTCTTTGGTATAGCTTCTTTTCTAAACTCAATCCATTCATCTTGAGTTTTCGCATTTCCTTCATTAAGAAGAGTTTTTAATAAATCAACAGTATAAAATTCTGTCCCATATGGAACTCCTGAGATTGACCAAAAATCACCAGATGAAGTAACGTAGATCGGAAGAGCACACGTCTGAAC
>CAYIGE010000133.1:0-2825 GCA_964362835.1 Candidatus Woesearchaeota archaeon | reverse complement strand
ATGATGGATTTTTTATTAAAGAAAGTTATATTGATAGAAAGTTAACAGATATCTTTAAGATTATTGAGAAGTTAAAAGGAATTATTGATAAAAAACTTGTTAGTTAGGGGCACTTTTCAAAATTCATTTATCCCGCAGGCAATGCGGGAGGTTGAGGAATTGAACTTCCTCCTAGAATTCCGCCATCGCTTCCACTCGTTAGAAGGAAGTAAATTCCTGTTCCAACAATTAAGATAATCAGTATTATTAAAATCCAAATCCATGAGTTTATTCCTCTTTTGTTTGTCATGCTAAATAACAGTGCCCTCTATTTTTCCACTAGCAGTTCTGATACCTGCATCACTTCCATCAAATGACCATTTAATTTCACCTACAAAGCTAACCTTTACACCTTTTGAAAGAATGCTACTAACCTTCTCGCCTGTAGAAAGAATACCATAAGTGCATGGAATTCTAAAAATATTTGATGCACCTGCATTTATTTCAGTAGAGAAAGCAGATGGTCCACAGTGTTGTGCTTTATTACCCTCGATATATTGTAACTCTATACTCTTAATTGTAAGAGGTTTTCCCGCGGCGTAATTATTCTTCAAATTCAATACGATTAAATCTGTATAAATTAAACCTTCATTGCAAAGAAGAGGTGCACCCACAACGCAAGAGGGTGTAGCATCTTCAGAAGGTATTGAAGGTGGTGTAACTCCGGAAGATTCAGGCAATCCCATTTTACAATTATTTGAAACTTTAACCACCATACCCATGCCCACAAAGTCATTAAATTCTTCGCCAAAATTAAGGTTTAGATCAATTGGTATCCATCCTTGAGTCTCAGGGTTCCAAGCATGAATTTTTTCAAAATTACAATTTCCTTTTATTTTATTCCATATAAAATACTCATAATCATAACCTGCTCCGTCTAAAACTCCACTATACATATCAGGAGTCATAGTTACAAAATTATAACCTGCGCTTAGTTCTCTCATAGATAACGGCGCGTAGTCTTCTAATGTAGAATATTTTAATCTTCCAGCTTTATCGGAATAAACCCACATTGCACTAGTAAGAGCTACGTCATCATCAACTTGGCTGAATAAGTCATCTACATTTGGATGGACTTGAAGATAATTTTTTAATTTGGGAGAGTAATACCGGCTCTGGTAAAACCATTATAAAATAGAGTGGCTTACCATGTTTGATTAAAAAAGGAGGTAAGCCAAAATGGTAATACAAAGAAAACTTATAAAGTTTATTGAGTTAGCTGTACAAACAGCTAATCTTCTGCCTCGTTACAGCTCTAAGTTTTCTAACAGAATATATGATAACAGACAAAAGATAGCAATAGTTATCTTGAAGCAGAAGCTCAAGACAACTTATAGGGGAGTTTTAGAGATTCTTGAGATAAGTGAACTAGCGAGAGCTAGGCTAAATCTAAAGAGATTGCCAGACCATTCAACTTTAGTAAAGTTCTTACAGAAAATATCTTCTTCTCTAATAGATTCTCTGCTTATGGGAAAGGAAGCAGAGATTATAGCAGTTGATTCAACAGGATTTGAAACAGAATGTATGAGTTACTATTACAGAACAATCCATAATGCCATACATCCACGAAGGCACTATGCTAAATTATCTTTAGCAGTTGATACCGAAAAGCAAAAAATATTGGCACAAAAGATAAGATTGGGTCCAAGAAATGACAATATAGATTTCAAGTCTTTGCTGAAAAATTTATCTGCGGATTTTGTTGTAGCAGATAAAGGATTCGATTCAAGAGCAAATAGATATTTTGTTCTAAGAAAGATGAAAGCTTATCCGCAGATTCCTTACAGGAAAACTAGCGGAGCAACTTACATTAAAGGAAAGACTAAAGTTAAAATTGATGATAAAGTTTATCATCAGAGAAGCAAAATAGAAACTATTTTTTCTGCTATTAAGAGAAAATATGGAAGCATAATTAGAAGTAGAAGCTTTGATATGCAGAAGAAAGAGATTATGTGCAGACTAGTAACATATAATATAGATAGAGACATTATCTTATCAGTTTATCTGGTGAGGATTTCACCAGAGCCGTAATACCAAACTACTTTAATGTTAGATGCTTTAATCTCGCTATCGCTTGATATTGCTTCATTTGGAAGAATTCCAGCTATAATATTCCATCCTCTTTCTATGCTGACTTCAACATTATAAGGCTTATCATTTCCCCCAGTCATAACACCATCGAATGCAGAAACAAATCCCACAAATCCAACTAAAAGAATTAAACTCATTGACAAAATTATTTTTTTATTCATACTTTATCTACGCCCCCCCCTTTAAAAACCTTACGAAAAATTGAAAAATTGGAAAGTAAGGTTCTAACTCCCGCTAACCTTACAGCTCATTTTTTCCGAGCTGTAAATCTTCGTATATTTTATGGATAAAGCTACATTAGCCATTTCTGTGCTATATGGCATTATTTTTAGATAAAAATACGATAAACAGTGCCAAATAGAAAAGTTTTTAAAGAACAAATAAGTATATCTATTATGGTCACAAAATATGATATCTTTGAAATTGTCTACACTAACAAGCATCCTATAAAACCCATCGAGATAGTGAAAAAACTCAAGAAAGGCGAGAGTGAGTATGACAACATTCATCGCCTTCTTAAGGACTTAACTGGAGAGAAACTATTAATCAAAACAGATTATGGGTTTCAATGCCATATTACCGAAAAGACAAGATTACTTTATGAAATTATTTATCATTGTTTGCGAAATGACATCAACTATAATCAACTCCTAAATGCAAATCTTGCTAAGTTTGTTAACAAGACTTTACAAAAA
>CAYIGE010000132.1:0-2849 GCA_964362835.1 Candidatus Woesearchaeota archaeon | reverse complement strand
TAAAATTAAGAAAGATTCAGTCGTTATGCTTAGAGATATTCGGCGGATTATAGTAGATAAGTGTGCTTATTATGTTAAGCTGATTGAAACTATGCTCAATCCTTCTCAAGCTCCGCCTATGTTTATGATGTTGCTTAAAGAAGTTACTATTGAAGATAAGAAATTAATTGATTCTGTTTTTTCTTCCTTTATGGAAGTTGAATTGATGTCTTATAAGTTGGATGTGAATCCGAATGATAAAGAGGAGTCTGAATTTATATTGAAGGCTTTTAGCGTTTGGAATGAAAAGCGTCCTGAATTGCTTAGCATATTGAATATTCTTGAAAGGAATTGGAAGAAGACGAGCAATTCATATAAGCCTAATAGAGATTACTTTAATTGATTAAGTCGTAAATTTCACTTAGTGATATTTCAGCAATTGCTGTGGGCATTTGAATTCCTTGTTTTCTTAATGTGTTTGGGTGAATTTCTCCGAAGTATCCTATTTGTTTGTTGTTGATGAGTATTGCACATGTTCTGCCTTCTATTAGATTGGTTTTTGTTATCTCTTTTATAGAGTATTCTAGATTTAACATTTTGAACAAGTAATCTAGATGTTTTTTTATTTCTGTAGCATTTGCTGGGGAGATGCTCAAGATTAGATTATCCTCCTCCTGTATTCCATTTTCTTTCTGTGCATTCTTATTGAAAACTCTGCCTAATTCAAATAATTTTTGAGGATATTCTACATCTTTATTTTCTGATAGAATTCTCATTATAGGAATTAAGAGGTTTGGTCGGAGATATTTGTATTCGTTTTTTGAGTCTAATAGCTCTAAAGTATCTTTTAAACCGTAATTTTCATATTCCTCTTGTTTGATTAGATGATATGTTGAGAGTTCTAACATTTCTAAACCTATTAAAATTTCTGAAACCTTTCTTTTTATTATGCTTTCTTTAGATTCTTCTCCAGACGTTGAAATGTTAGGAATTTCTGGAGTTAGATTGTTGTATCCGTAGGCTATTGCTATATCTTCTATTAAATCTACTTCGTGTAATACGTCCGTTCTCCATGAAGCTATCTCTGCAGTTCCATTTTTGTAGTTATGTCCCATTTTTCCTAATAGTTGGGATATTTGATTTTCTGTGAGGCTTAAGCCTAGAAGTTTATTCGCGTTGTTTGCAGATATTTTTGTTTTTTGAGTGCTTAAATCAGGAGTATTATATTTCTCTTTGTCTACTATTTCTACTTGGTAGATTGTTCCTCCCATTTCTGCAAGAGAAGTTGCAATGATTATGAGTGTTTTTTCTACAGTGTTTTTATCGGTTCCAGTGCATTCTAAAAATATGTCTTTTGTATTTACATCTACTCTACCCGTTAGTTCTGAATTTATTATTGGAGGCATTGAGATTATTTTTTTACTTGAATCTATGAATATTGGATATTTTTTGTGATTTTTTAGAAGATGCTCATATTTTCTTCCAGTTGGATGTAACATTAAAACCTCATCTGCAGTCATTTCATTGTTTGAACCAAGAGGCTGGTATCTTATGTCTTTTGGTTCTTTTGCCATGTAGTGTAGAGGAAAAGTTATTTTATCTACTGGATAGATTCCAATTCCCATCTTCTTTCTGTTTCTTCCAAGCGTTAGAGCTAATTTTTCTTGCCAATTTATTATGTCTTTTAGTCTATCTTCTGTGAGTTGCGTTTTTTTTATCACCGCACATGCTACATATGGTCTCACTTCCTTTACTGATTTATCAACATACACTTTGTATTCTTTTTCTGGTTTTTTTAATTCATATTTTTTTAAGCCTGGTTCTTTTCCTAAAAACTTTTTGAAAGAACGCATGAATCCTTCTAGAGAGATTAAGTCTGGGCGATTTGGAAATACTTCTATTTCAATGCTATCATTTGTTACGCTTTCAAGAGGCGTTCCAAATAAAGTTATTTTTTCCTGAATTTCGGGAGTTATTTTTACATGCTTTTCAAACTCTTTTCTTGAGAATATTATGTTGGTCATTTGATTAGAACCTTGTGCTCCCTTAGATAGTTTATGTCGTTTTTGTAAAGTTCTCTTAAGTCCTTTATTTTATGAGCTTCTGTCATCAAGCGGTCGAATCCTGGACCCCATGCTAATACAGGAAGGGCTGTACCCATTAGTGGAATCGTAACTTCTGGCCTGAATATTCCTGCAGCCAGAACTTCAACCCATTCTTTTTTTTCACTGTTCCATATAGAGCCTTCTAAACTTGGTTCGGTATAAGGGAAGTAACTTGGCTGGATTCTTATTTTATCATGCCCCATCTTCTTTGCGAATTCTTTTAGATATCCTATTAAATTTCTGAAATTACCATTAGGGTCTATTACAATTCCTTCTGCTTGATTAAACTCAAATCCATGTTTCCAATCCAAAGTTTCATTTCTGAATACTCTATTTACAGAGAAGAATTTTGCAGGTAAGTCTTCTTTTTTTAGACTTGCAATTTTTTTTGAGGATAAGCAAGTTGTGTGAGTTCTCAATAGAACCTTTTTACTTTCTTGCTCACTCCAGTTATACTTCCATCCTGTGCTTTCATTTACGCCTTGTTCATGAGCTTTTTTTACTGCAGAAACTATTTTTTCATCAGGTAATTTTCCTTGAACATCCTTTATGAAGAATGTGTCTTGCATTTCTCTTACTGGATGGTCTTGTGGAGTGAATAGGGTATCAAAATTCCAGAATGCATTTACAGTATAATCGCCAGTCATCTCTTTGAATCCAAGTTCCAACCATATTTTCTTTCCTTGCTCTATCGATTGATTAACAAAATGTTTTTTCCCCCCGTATTTTGAAGGTGTTTTTATACTGAAGTTGTAGTGTCTGAAT
>CAYIGE010000131.1:0-2887 GCA_964362835.1 Candidatus Woesearchaeota archaeon | reverse complement strand
AGAAGTAGTAGCGTGACGGGATTGGCTTCTTTTAGCCTATCTTTAGGCAGTCTTGATGCTTTGAGAATCAATAGAGGAAGTTCCGAAACTATTGAACTGCCTTTAAAGAATAATGGACTTAGATTTCTAAATAATTGTCATTTTTCTGCAAGAGGTGGAATTTCAGATTGGATTTCTGGAGAAGATGTTAAATCATTGAGTCCTGGGCAGTCTACAGATTATATATTTACTGTTAATGTGCCGATTGATGCTGAAGTTGGAAGTTATTTTGTGACTCTTGGAGCTAATTGTGTAGAATATAATACAACATTTACATATCAAATTGAAGTAATTGGTGGAGAATTTGAGCTTTCTATATTGAATTCAGAACGCTTTGGCACTAAATTGAGGGTGAATTATGTTGTTGAAAATTTTGCAGATAAACCGAAAGATATAACCGTTAAATATAGATTATTAGATGAAAATGACGAGTTGATAGTTGAAGGCATAGTGCCAGATTTAAGACCTATACTTGAGAATGAGCGTTTTGAAGGCGTCTTTGAGTTTGAGCTTCCAAAAAATTCTATTGGAGATTATTCATTAATTCTTGAAGCTACCGATGGTGTTGATAGAACAGAAAAAAAACAGCAGGTTAGACTTACTACTGGAGGTATTACTGGTTTTGCGATTTCTGATACCAACCTAAAAACAATTGCATGGTTTGGATTAGTAGTCTTTTTATCTTTTGGAATATATTTTGTTCTTAACACAATAAAACATCAGATTGCGTTGAGACGAGCTAACGAAGCTTTAAGCAGACAATTTATTACTATTGACCTTGAGAAATAGATTTTCTTAATTTTCTCATTACTTCTACTAATGGATTTTTGTCTAAGGGTTTTTTGTCTATGAGCTTTAGGTCTTTGTAGAAGCTTTCATTGCTGTAATTTGGTGGCAGTATCTTCTTTTTTTGTTTGAAATGCCAGTCTAACTGACTTTTAACGTATCCTTCTTTTAATGGGGGATCATTTTTCTTATTCCAGTCGTTAACTTTTTGAGAGATGTAATCGTTTGGATAGTTTAATGATTTAAGGAATGTGAGTAAAATAAATAATCCTCTTTTTCTGCCTTCTTGAAGACCTTTTAGAAGTTGTTTTATTGCATGTGGAAACATTTCTTCGGTGACGCCTGTAAAATCTGTTATGAATTCTTCTGAAATTCTTTTTGTGGGTTCTTCTATAATATTTTGTTTCTGCCATTCTAGCGAATCTTTAAGAAGATTAATTGCATTGGCTTCTGTGCTTGGTTTGTAAAAAGGCTTGATTGATATTTTCATAGGATTAGCATCTTTCAGAGTGAATGTTGATATTTCTGATTTGTCTAATACTACACTTGCTAATGCAGTTTTTTCATGCAATGAATAAGGCATGCGAAATAAATGTCTTGGAGCTACTAAAACTAAGTCTAATGAAGCAATTTTTTCGCCTGCAAGTTCTCGGTTAAATTCATTTGCAGTTATGTCTTTCCTTGATTCTCTTGACTCTTGGATTTTATGTCTCGTATTTGATTGAATATTTTCTTGATTTAGATTAAGCCTAGTTTTACAATTACTGCAAAATAAATAATCTTCCGTTACTTTTTTTATTTCTAGAAAACCGGAGCAACTTTCTTCCATACACCTTAACTTTTTTTTAGTTATTTTGTAATCTGGTCTGCTATAGGGGTTGTCGCATTTTTCACAGGCAAATTCCACAAAATTTGTTTTATTTACAGGACTATTGCAGTTTGGACATTGAATTGAGACTAAATCCTTTTCCGATAAGTTCATTCTCTCTTTAACTGCTTCAAAATTTATTCCTAATTGTGTGATTTTCTTGTTA
Source organism: Candidatus Woesearchaeota archaeon (assembly GCA_964362835.1). Lineage (GTDB taxonomy): Archaea > Nanobdellota > Nanobdellia > Pacearchaeales > GW2011-AR1 > SICU01. The sequence goes on along the minus strand of CAYIGE010000131.1, from coordinate 1,028 downwards.
TATTCAGGTTTTATTCTTATCATTAAATATTGAACAATTGCTCTTGGCCAGTCGGGGAACATTCTCTTTGTTTCTATACCTTGAAAGATTTCTGGAAAAGAAGAGCCTGGAATTATTAAATGGAAGCCCTTTGAACCTGAATATTTTATTCCATAATTAAATATTCCATACCTTTCAAACTCCTCTGCTAATAACTCTGCGGCAATTTTTGAATAATCAATAAATGGAGAATCTATATCTATCAATAAATCCCATGACTTTCTTGAGTTTTCAAGTTCTTTTGAAGTCATTTCTGAATTGATGTTTAGGGGCTCATACCATATTTCTTCTGAAGCATGAAAAGAGGTTGCTCCTTTATTTACTAGACCCATTATGTCTGAAACGTATTGTAGAGTATCTGGGCGTTTTCCAAAAGACTCAAAATAACGAGGAACGACTTCGCGGTTCTTTGAAAAGGCTAAAAGTACTTCCTGCACTTTTGGATTTGAGTAATATAATTTTGTGATTGAGCGCACTCTTTTTTCTTTTTCAGATATTTCCTCTTTTTGTGTTTCTGGATTTTCGGGCATGAATATTCTGAACTTGTGAGATTTATATGAATTGCTATGATTGATTTGAGGTTTGGTTTAAATATTCTTAAAAAAGAAATATATATATATATACCCTTGAAACTTATTTGTGTTATGAATAAGTTGGTGGTCGCGATTGTTGTTCTTGTTGTTGTGTTAGGATTATTCTTTATTTTCCGAGATTCTTCTCCTTCTAATTCTCCTAATTTGGCTCCGAAGAATGTTCAAAAGAGTAATCCTGTGCCTGTTAATCCTGTTGCTAAAAATTCTATAACTACTAGTGAATTTGCTTTAAAAATATATCCTCCTCGTTCTACTACTTCTGCTTCTGCTTTCTTTTTGATGGTCAAATCAGTTAATTCTCAAAGAGCTGTGGATTTTTCTGATGCTGTTCAAAATAATAAATTGTCAGTGGCTGATTGAAAGGAGGATTTTATGAATAAATTATTTTTATTAGGG
>CAYIGE010000130.1:0-2912 GCA_964362835.1 Candidatus Woesearchaeota archaeon | reverse complement strand
TAGCAACTCCATTACTGTTTATAATCTCAAATCCAAGAGTTTCCATGCATTTTTTTCTTTCTTTCATTTTTACCTCACCATCTGCACTTTCCAATGCGTTTCTGTTTCTGATATTATTTTGAGTTTGATGTAACCATACTTTTGTGCAAATGAATCAGCACCTGATTTATTTGAAACATTGTATAAGATTCTTAACGAATTAAAGGTTTCTATATCTGCATCTTCTTTATAATAAATCTCATCTCCGACTTTGTATTTTGGAATTTTCTCAACACCAACTCTATCTTCTCCATTAATTGTCTTAAACCTAATTTTATTTTCAACCCACTCTTTCTCTATTTCAATAGTTGGAAGTCCTTTTGACATTAAATCGTCAATGTTTTGTTTTGTTAAATTCATTGTTTATTTAAACCCACAAGTAATTTATTGATTCTACCATCCTTATTCATATGACAACGCCTACATAGATATTCCCAATCTATAACTTCTCTTTTATACTCCTGAGAAATATTTGCTAAATCCAAAAGATTTGTCCTAACATTACAATGTCCACAATTAAGTGGTTTAGGTTTCCTTGCTTTAATCCAGCTATGGAGTGCAATATAACCTACATTATCTCCCTTCCACATCCCATTGTTTAATCCAATATTTTTGCTTGTTGAATGAACTTGCTTAATCTTATTCTTAGGTTCAAAAAAATCATCTCGTTTCCTTATCTTTAAGGCATATTCCTTACCCCTCTCCTTAATCCTATCCTTATTTGTTTGCTTATACTCTTTATGATAAGATAAGATAACTTCCTTATTATCTTGATAATACTCCTTCCAAGATTGCTTTATTTTTTCTGGATTAAGCCTTCTATACTCCTTCTTCTGTTGTAGCAATCTTCCCTTATTCAATTCGTAATATCTCTTTTTCCTTTTGGCAATCTTTTCTTTATTCCGCATTTCGTAATCTTTCAAATACTCTTTTCTGTTTACCATAGGCATTTCTCTCCTGTCAGGGTTTTAATTTGTTCTTGGGTTAGGTTCATTGTTTAGACTTCTTTTCAATAACATCTACTTGATTTGGATAAAGCGATTCTACTATTATATCTGCTATATTATGGCATGGAGTTCTGCACAAACCTACTATTAATTCTTTACCACCTGCCCTTCTTGGGATTATGTGGTGTAATGTTATTTCAATTCCATCGTTATAAACATTTTCTTTTCCACAAGCAGAACATCTTTTTCTTAATTGTTTTAACAACTTGGCTCTTTCCTTTATCCTTATTTGTTTCTTTGCTCTTACCTCTCTTTTTATTTCAGTGTATGTTCCTATGATGAGTCCACAACTACCACAATATAGTCCCATCTTTTCTTCGTGTTTCAAATGATTATTGCAATCTGGACAATTCATTCTTTCTCACCCTGCATTTTGGATTTAATTTTAACATACCAATCATCATTCATTAATCTATATGGTGCATTTTTCTCAATCTCATCAAACACTTCTTTCCGTAATTCTTTAAAGCAATTCAAACAGCATAAACCCACATCCACATCTTTCCTACATCTTTCACAATACCTATTTTTTCCAGCTTCCAAGCCAAGAAGGATGATATTTGTAATATTTCTCCAACCCTTATGGGTTTCTTCTGTAACACATTGTTCACATCCTTCATAAGAAATTTCGTAAATCCAATAATAATCTCCTTGTTTGATAATATGCCCTTCTTCTCTTACTAACTTAAAGAGAGAAAGGTTGTTACCAATCACCTCAATCCTTTTCAGTTCTTGTTGTGCTTTGTTCATCTCGCCTCTAAACTCTCGATTTCTTGGGTTAGGTTCATTGTTTAGACCTCTAAATAATCCTTGCAATCATGCATAATAAGTGATTCTTCTCCCATTTCATTTACTGATTTCATATTTGAACACCAACCACAATACCAACAAGTATTTTTGTTTCCACAAAATTTACACTTATTATATCTCATTCTTTCTTACCTAAAAGTTTGGATTTAAGTTTCATTATAATATTCATAGATAACCATTTATCTCCTGATTTTGTTTCAGAACTTCCTCTTATATCCTTGGTATCCCATAAACTACATTTATTTTCAATCTCATCAAACACTTCTTTCCGTAATTCTTTAAAGCAATTCAAACAGCATAAACCCACATCCACATCTTTCCTACATCTTTCACAATACCTATTTTTTCCAGCTTCCAAGCCAAGAAGGATGATATTTGTAATATTTCTCCAACCCTTATGGGTTTCTTCTGTAACACATTGTTCACATCCTTCATAAGAAATTTCGTAAATCCAATAATAATCTCCTTGTTTGATAATATGCCCTTCTTCTCTTACTAACTTAAAGAGAGAAAGGTTGTTACCAATCACCTCAATCCTTTTCAGTTCTCTTCTCGCAGAAGAGACGGGAAATTCAGCAGAATTTCCAGCTTCTTGTTGTGCTTTGTTCATTTAAACATCCCTCCTAATGCCTTAACAAAAAGGAATATTGAAAAACTGAATAAAATTGTTGATAAAACATAATACTTGATTTTCCAACGATTGTCATGCATATCCAGATTTGCCCAATATACAAGTTTCATTTTCATTCTTTCACCACCTCGATTAAATCAGAAAATCCATTAAAGTGAATATAATTTTTTCCAGATTGTTCAGGATATGTTTTATTAAGTTTTCTCATTCTTTCAACCAACTCTGTAACATCTGCTCCACGAATGAAATTTTTACCTTTACAATAAATACAAAATTTATCACATTTTTGTTGTTTCTTTAAATCCTCAAGATTAAAAAGATTATTCCAATTCTTGCATTTCTCCTTTAGATAATATTTTGTTTTTGTCATTTTTTGCATTTATTCCACTCCCATAGTTACTTATTTAAACTTTCCTTATATTTAT
>CAYIGE010000129.1:0-2995 GCA_964362835.1 Candidatus Woesearchaeota archaeon | reverse complement strand
GTCGTAGTTTAGCTTAATTATAAGCTTTTTTGGTGCGGAAATGTATCAATCACCTTAGAATATTATCAAGATGGTAAGAAAATAAGATGTTACAGCTTAACGGTTACTGGACATAGTATAGAAGACCTGAATTATCTGAAAATACATGTGAATAATTTAATCAAACAACTTTTTGATTATTCTTGTAGATACAAAGGATCTTCCACAAAACAGGCCATTTATTTAATTGTGAATGGTAAGAGATTAGTTGAATTCTTTGGAGAATTAGGGCTTAAGCCAGGTAATAAGAAAACAAATAATCAAGGTATCCCTAATTGGATTTTGTGTAATGAAGGTTATTTGAAAGCTTGTTTAAGAGGACTAATTGACACTGATGGTTCTATACATTATATTTCTAAAAATAATAAGAATTTACGAATAAGTTTTACCAGCTATATTCCCAAATTAATTGAAGAGGTTAGGAATTCTTTTTTAAAACTTGGATTTCATCCTTCTAAAATAATAAGAGAAAAGCAGATATTTCTAACTAGAAAGCAAGATATCAATCATTATTTGAACACTATCGGTTTTAACAACGATAAACATTTAAATAGACTCAAAAAGTTCACACAGCATAGGGCCCTTGTAGAATAGTGGTCAAGTTCACTGCCCTCTCGAACAGGGTAAAACCTGCATGTGAGGTGATGTCGCTGAGACTAAAAATCTCTTGCTCTCTAAGAGCAACATGATTCTCAACTTGTCGCTTCGGCGATAGTGGAGAACGGCAGAAACCCGGGTTCAAATCCCGGCAGGGGCATGGCGGGGAACAGAGAGATCCCTAAACCCCTCTGTTCTTCGCCTTAGATTTGAAAAGGTTTAAATAGGTAAAATTTTGTTTTTATTAATGGTTGATAGAGAATATTCAGAAGGAGCAGAGATTATTGATTTTTATGCTCGTCGTGCCCAAATAAAATCGGTTTCTAGTGTGCAGAGAGAGGTGTCCATAGAAGTTAGATATGATTCTTCTTCCGAAGGAAGACCTTATGTTTCTCGTAATGTTCCTGAATTGCAAATAATAGATGAAAGGTCTGGCGATGGTCCATCAAGACCTGCTCAATCTATATGAAAACACTTTCTCTTAAACAGCCTTTTGCTGAACTGGTCGTTTCTGGAAAGAAAACTATTGAACTTCGTAGTTGGAATACTAAGTTTCGCGGGGAATTCTTAGTTCATGCATCTAAAGGTGTTGATGTTAAAGCTATGGAGAAATTTGGATTTTTTGATGTTAAAAAATACTCTGATGAAGAAGAGCATAAAATAGATATCGGTAAACATCTTGCTAATTCATTTTGTGGTAATTATGGGTTTGTTTTAACTGATGCTTGTCGGATTGAAAATATTGTTGCTAAAGGCAAATTAAATTTCTGGGATTTTGAACACAATGGTAAAGAATAAATACCCTATTTTGACACTTTTAATTATGAATAATGAAAATAGGACTTCACAACAGGAAAGAAACGTTCATGAAGGTCGTCAAGATTTAACCGAGAGACTTGGGGGCGAAGTAAAGTTTAGCCCTGCAACTCCAGATTCAGTTTCCTATAGCTTATCTATCTTATCAGCAGAAGAAAGATTGATAGTTTATGCGATGGCTCTCCATATTGATAATAATTTTAGGGCAAGCGGAAGCCATTACTTTGATTAAATATATTCATTAGTAAGATTTTTATAGAGCTTTATACTTGGGTTTTTGAGGTAAAATGGTGAATTGGGTGTTTATTGTTATAGTGCTTCTTGCAATATTTCTCTTTTTTAAGATTACTTCATTTAGATATGAGAAATGGTGGACTTATTCAATAGGGATTTTGTTTATCTTTATATTATTTTCATTTTTTAAGATTGTGAAGTCTAATGAGATTGATCTTTATTCTTTTGAAGGTTTTATTTCTGCATTGAAAGCTTATGCGTATTGGATTGTTGATTTTGGAAAGACTACGGCGTCTATTACAGGGAAAGCCTCTCTTTTTGACTGGAATGTTACAAATAAAACGGGTTGATATTTAATGAAAGTATTATTGATTTTAATTAAGATTTTCGCAATAGGGGCATTGCTTATAATAAGTAACCAAGGTTTAGCAATTAGTGATGCGGGTAATCGCGATATTTTTATTGAAGATTATTCTTCTTGGCTTTCTCATTTGTTTGAGAAGAGTTTGTCTATCGCAAGTTATGTTGTTAAGAGTGAATGGCTTCCTAGTACTGTGGATTAGGTTATATAGCCACACATATTCTTTTAAACTTAATTTTTTTAATTGATTTATGCCAAGAGAAATTGATGCTAGCGAATTAGCTCTTATGCTGCAGGAAGGATTTACTGGAGAAGTTGATTTTGAGGGAAGAGTATTCACAGGATTTGATCCTGCCAAGAAATCAGACCATACTTTTTACGAAGCAAGGGGAAAGTTTAAACTGCTTGGGCCTACTAGCGAAAGAAAAGAGTACACATTAAGTTTTGAAGGTAGTCGTTATTTGAGCAGTTACTTATTCGCTAAAAGGAGTAAAAAGGTAGACTATGCCGATAAGGGGAATGGACATAGGATTGTTGTACCTATTGATCTTAATGAACGCGCTTTTTTAAGAATTGATCCTGAGGGCCCTATTGTAGTACTCGACGATTGAAAGCCTCCGCCGAGGATTGAACTCGGGACCTCATGCTTACCATGCATGCGCTCTACCAGACTGAGCTACGGAGGCATGTTTTTATTTGTGAGTGTTGTGTTTTAAAGGTTTCTTTGAATCTTATTTGGACTTTGAAAACCTTTGGTTTTAGAAGTGTTCAAGAACAAAATATTCTTGACATAGACTTTTATACTGTGAATTATACTTTGAAATATGAAACTTATTGAACTTAAGAATGATTATAATTTATTGCATAAAAAGTATAACTTGCCTGGATTTGATGAAATGAATTCTGCTTTTGAGATTGGTAAAATTAAGAAAGATTCAGGCGTTTTGC
>CAYIGE010000128.1:0-3006 GCA_964362835.1 Candidatus Woesearchaeota archaeon | reverse complement strand
CAAGTTCGCGGCCCTTTCGCGGCCGAAACCCGGGTCCGAATCCCGGCACGAGCATTTCTTCTGCAAAACCTAAAATGCAGAAAGCTACCGACGGCACTAAAAATTCATCAGAATTTTTTCAGACGGCGGGAGCATTTTCTATTCAATTTATTACAAAACAGTCAAAAAACGTATGTCACTTTTAAGTGGATAAATTAATAAAGGCATAATATCAAATTCTTACGTGGAAATTCGTGAGATTGAAGGCCTGAGATGGCCCACACCTGAAAAGTTAAGAAGAATAGCTGAAAGAAAACCTCTAAGCTCAAATGAGCTTCTTGCATTAAAATCAAGAAGTTTTTATCTCCCCATACATATGCTTCAGTTAGCAAGAGGAAACGAGGAGACAAATAAAAGAGAAATAATAACTGATCTTTATAACGTCTTAAGAGAACAAGACACAATAGAAGATGCAAATCCAAATATAATGGATACTTCATCAAAAGTAGTTCTAATGAGACAGTTTGTCTACATACTTAACCAAATTACTAGAAGAGAACCCTCGGAACCCATAGACGACCTTATAAGAGAAAATCTATCTGGATTGACGGAAATCCTAGTAAAAGGAGTCATGAACAAAGACGAAGAAATTTTCGTAAGAAGCTTTGGTAAAGGGGGAGTATTGGAGAGGATAAGAGCAACTGCAACCGGAGATATAAAAGATGCTATCTTAACATGCGTCGCATCAATGGAAGTGGGAATGGAACGCTTCCTAAAAAAGAATAGGATAGAAAAAATACCGGAACTAGAGGAATACTGTAGTTATGTTGCAGCAGATGTAGGAAAAGCCCTAAACAGAATAGTAAAACATTCAGATGTAGTGGATCTTGATGATGGCGGAGCGAAAATGTTTGGAAGATCCTTACAAATGACAAATGTTTTAAAGAATATAAATGAAGACTGGACAGAAAGAAGAGTAATTTATCTGCCTAAAGAATTATACCCTGATGTAAGTGATGAAGAACTATTTGATATGGAAAACAGTCATGGTAGGTCTGTCAGAAAGGAAGCTCTTGATACGATGGTTTCAAACACAAGAAGAGATTTAAGAAAATCAGCAGATTATATTGGTTCAGTTCCAGGAAAACTATCTGGCTACCAAGCATTCACGATGATTCCGTTTTTCACAGCAGTTGAAACTCTAAGAGCAATGGAAAAGGGAGGAGCAGAAGCAGTATTCAGAGGAGATGGAAAAGCTGTAAAAGCAAGTCCAGAGGCATTCCAGAATATAGCAAGATTCAGCTATTCACTTGCATTAGGCGGTGGAAAAATGACTGAAGAATTTATGGAGTTATACAAACAGGCTCAAGACCGAGAAGAGCACAGTAAATATTGCTTTGACCCAGAAAGATTTGAAAAATGGTCTAAGGAATTGTTCGAATAATCAATATCCTTCGTCTGTAAGCAAACCCAAATAATATCCCGAAGAACATACCAGATAAATGAGCCAAATTAGCAACATTACTTGGAACAAACAATCCAATCAAATCTCCAGTAGCCCATAAAATTCCAGCTAAAAATAAAGGCATTGGTAATCCAAATGCCCATACCGCCATTAATGGTCTGACAATAACAAGAGCACCAATTATTCCAAAAATAGCTCCAGAAGCACCTAAAGAAGAATCATAAAAATTAACGGAAACAATATTAGCCAATATCCCCGTAACAAAAAACACAATCAAAAATCGCCTTGAGCCAATTAACCTTTCAAGAATACTTCCAAATAAACCAAGAGCAAATAGATTATACAATAAATGAGCAAATCCTCCGTGAAGAAATATAGAAGAAATAAATCTCCAAACTTGAGTAAAAGCCAAATCATTTAATAAAAACAAATTCGTAAAACCACTAAATAGCATTTGAACTAAAAATATCAAAAACATTATTCCGCATAACTTCAAAGCATAAAATCTAAACCTGTTTTTCTTACGAATTACCATGAAGATACAAACATCTAATCCAATAAAAAGCTATGTCATAAAAGATAAACAATTAATAATAACTTATTAGTAGTCACAAAGCAAAGGTTTAAATAGAATTTGTTAAGGGTTTTAAAATGGCAAGAAATATCAAAGACCGCTTAGAAAGACTAGCAATAGATGTAAGTAACATTAATAATTTTAATTATGCCCCACTGTGTGGCTACTCCACAGAAAAAATAGATGGTATGATAAGAGAATTAGTAGAAGACTTCCCTGGAATGTATTATAGAAGTTCAGACACTATGATAACAGTAGCTGGAACTCCTAATTCTCAAATAGGTATAGAAAAAGTAGAAGAATGGGAAAAAAGAGTGAAAAATGTATTTGACACTCTAAGAAGTGATTCAGAATATAAAGAGCTTCTAAAAGCTTATAGAAAAAACGATCAGGATAAAATAAGAGACCATCTCCCAGGGGTCTTTGTTGATTTTATGAGAAGTGATATAGTAGATGGCTCAACACTGCAACTATTCCATGGAGTAAGAGTTCCTAAAGGGATACATCCAAAATCTTATCTAGACTTCTGTTTAAGAATACAAAAAGAAGGCCTAAAAAGATCACCTTATGGTTTGCATATGGATATGGACTACAATATAAGACCGGTGTTCGCAACCCCTAATGAATATGACTCTCATGGAATAATTTATTTTTCATTCAAACCGAAAGACCATACAGTAGTATTAGATAAAAACGGGGATGAAGCAAAGATTTACACCCCTCTTCTAAAAACAGACTTAGAATTAAAATTAAGGGACGCCGACACCATCCCTAGTCATGGACCTCAAGAATTAGGAATTAGAGTGGATAGAGCGGAGAGTTACATTTCAGAAGTAGAAGAAAGATTGCAAAAAAAGGGTATTGCATTCAAAAAATTAGGTCTACCAAAGAAATAGACCATAGACTTATAAACCATTCACATCATATCATATTTATGAATACACAAACTCCGAGGTTTGTTCATCAGCTCAACTGAACGAGCATTTTC
>CAYIGE010000127.1:0-3006 GCA_964362835.1 Candidatus Woesearchaeota archaeon | reverse complement strand
CTTTGGCATTTATTCCCATAGATCTCAAAAGAACAGCTTCAACTTCATTCTCGCATAAATGTTCTACTTTTCTCCAATGAATAACTTTCTGCCAGATCTTGTTGTCTCTTAAGTTTAAGATGTCTGATCCACACCAAATTACTTTCTTTTTTCCTTTATGCCAGAGAAATCTTAAGTAATCACCAATATGATAAAGACCGAAGAAATAAGTAGATTTATTTCTATCTTTTAACCAATGCCATTTCTCCATTCCATATCTTTTATTTATTTTATCTTCAAAATTATTAATTGAAGACGAAATTCTACACTTCATATTTTATCGTTTTTGTATATTTTTTAGTATTACAACTTTTACACAATGGTTGTATATTTTCTATATTATCTGAACCTCCTTTACTGATTGGAATTATATGGTCTTCTGTCAATTTAATTACTGGTTCTTTTCTTTTAACAAGGGCAAGTCCAATTGTATTGTGCCTTTACTATTTGCCATTCTCCTTCAGTATGAGACCCACCATTTCCAATTTTTCTTATTCGTCTTCTTCGGTTTATCATCTGTTGGTATCCTATTTTCTTTGATATTCCTCCTTTCCAATTAGCAAACTTTTGATTCTTTCTAGCTTTTTTAATCTTTTCGATTGTATCTAGAGTTTGTTTTTTACCTTTTTCAGATTCGCTAATATTTTTCTTCCAAATCTCTGAAAACTTTCTTCCAAAATTAGCTTTAGGATTTCCAAATTTATGCCCTTTCTTAAATCCAGCGATTGGCTTATTTCCTTTAACAAATCTTCCAAGTTTGTCTTTCATTTTCTTATACCAACAAAGATCCAGCCATTTCTTTCCCAATTACCACTTTTTGTTGGCCATTTTGTTATTTTAACTTTATAAGCATCAAATCCCATTTCTTCTAATAATGACTTATAATCTCGACACCAATGCTCATCTTTTATCTCTTCTATTTCATTGAACCAATCACAAATAATGATAGCTTTTTTAGCAACTCTGTCCATTTCAGAGATTATATCGTTAAATTCATCAGGGTCAGCATACATCAAAACAGCATCAGCTAAAACTACATCATATTCTTTATCAACAAATACAAGTTCTTTTGCATTGCCAACTCTCCAAAGAACATCAGGAAGTTTGCTTTGAGCAAAGAGAATAGAATCTTTGTTAACATCACAACCTGCTAAGTTTAGATCATCAATTTCAAATTCATTTCTTATTCTTGCAATGTTTGCTCCTGCATTACATCCAACTTCCAATAAACTATCAAATTCTATTTTCTTTAATTCTTTAACAATTTGACTTCTATGAGGATGATTAACTGATTTCCAATATCCTTCAATCCAACTTTTAGATGGATGATTCCAATCAACTCTTTTGTCTTTTATATCTCTGTCTATCCAATATTGATAGTTTTCTATTTTATTATCCATAATTTTCCAACCTTTTTTGCTCTTTTACTTTCTTCTAAAGTCATCAATTGTTCATCAAACTTTTCACCTTTATTTGCTTTTGAGAATTTGATTTTTAAGTCTTTACCACTTAATTTTATCATAAATTGAGCTAATTGTAAAATTTCCATTGGTTTTCCCATATCTAAAACGAATGTTTCACCACCTCTTCCAAGTCGAGTTGCTTCTAAAATCAAGTCAACCGCTTCGTATATTCCCATGAAATATCGTTTCATTTTTTTATCGGTCACTTCTAAGTCTTTTCCTTCTGTTATTGCTTTCTGAAATATCGGAACAACAGATCCTCTTGAAGCCATTACATTTCCAAAGCGAACTATTATACAATTAAGACCGTGTTTATTATATTCCTTACAATATCTTTCTCCTTCTTTCTTTGTCTTTCCCATATAGGAAGTTGGATTTACTGCTTTATCTGATGAAATAAAAATAAACTTTTTGATTTTAATCATTTCTGAAGCATGAAGAATATTCAGCAACCCTTCAATGTTTGTTTTAACTGCTTCAATTGGATATTTCTCCATCAAAACAACATGCTTGTAAGCAGCGGCATGATAAACAATATCAAATTTATATTTTTTAAAGATCTCATAAATCCATTCAGTATCTCGTATATCCCCAACAACATAATCAGCATTGCATCTATCATTGACTTCTTCATAAATCTCAAACAAACCAGATTCATTATTGTCTAAAAGAACTAACTGTTTTGGGTTTAAATCAGCTATCCGATTTGAAAGAGCAGACCCGATACTTCCAGCAGCCCCTGTAATCAAAATTTTATCTGTTGAAAAATTCATTGATTATTTTAATGATGTAGTTTACTTCTTCTTCTGTCAAGTTTTCATTACAGGGAATTCTTAAAGCATATTTTTCCCAAATCTTAACCATCTTTGGCTTTTCATATTCTTCAGGAAATGGGTAAGTATCATCTATCGTCTCAATCCCTTTCCCTTCTAAATGTTTCTTAAGCCCATCTTTGAAAAAAACAATATAATCCTGGTAAATCTCTCTTGAGTTTTCTTGTTCAAATAATTTATCATATCTTTGAGCAATCTCTTTTCTTCGTTTGATTGAATCATTCAAATACTTAAATTTAACATTTAGAATTGCTGCTTGTAAATTATCTAATCTTGAGTTATATCCTAACATTTCCGGTGGTTTGCCACCGTGATTTCTTAACTTTTTAATAAGCTCATAAATATCTTCATTATTTGTCACTATTGCACCAGCATCACCGTATGATCCAAGTATCTTAGCAGGATAAAAGCTATAACAAGCTATATCACCCCATAGTTTTGTAGCACCTATTGCTTGAGCTGAATCTTCTATTATTCTCAGATCGTGTTCTTTAGCTATCTCAAGAATTCTTTCCATTTCACAAACATTGCCTGCAATATGAACAGGAATAATTGCTTTTGTTTTTTTAGTTATTAAAGTTTTAATTGAGTCAGGATCAATCGTAGCTTCTCTATCGATATCTGCTAAAATTGGTTTAGCTCCAACATGTAAAATAGCTTCAACTGTAGCC
>CAYIGE010000126.1:0-3009 GCA_964362835.1 Candidatus Woesearchaeota archaeon | reverse complement strand
TGTCTCTTTCCATTCTTGTTTAAGAGACTATTCCAGTTAATTAAGGATAGCACAGGCTTATTAATTTAGCCAAAAACCTCGTTCAACCTGAACGATTAAACGAAAGGCTTAATTTATTCTCGTTGCACTCGGATTTGCCTTCGGCAAACCTTTAATCTTAATTGTTTGCTTCGATTAAGCCATTTAATAAAACCCAAAGCCTTCGGCGCATAATCTAGCTTAACCAAAATTTCCAGTTGTTTTTTAATATCGGAAGTTGTTTACCCACACAATAAGAGAGAAGGCTTAAAATTTAATTAATTTAAAATTCCCTAAATCTTTGACATTAGCATTTTTCAAAATATCACTTATTTTATATCTTCTTTTTGTAAATATTTTATTTCCCTTTAATCTCTCGTTTTGAAAAATAAAGTTTATCATAACAGTGTAGTCTTTAATCTTTATTTCTTTGTGGACAAACATTTTATCCTTTTCTAAGGGAATTTTAAGTTCCGGTTTTTCAACTCCGATGTTCACCAGCAAACCCTTTTTTGCCATATCCGAATATTTTTGCAAAATCTTGACAATTTCATCTCTTTCCAAAACATAAGTTTCTATTTCATCTCCCTTAATTGAAAAAGGGCCGTTGCAGGAAAGAACATAATCATATTTTTTTGTTGGGTTAAAATCAATTAATTTAGATATATGCACAATTGCCTTGTTGTTTTTTGATTTTAATCTTTTAACCATTGATTCCGATATGTCTAATCCTTCAACATAAATACCTCTTTCCAGCAATTCTAAAAATATCCTTCCAGTTCCGCATCCTATTTCTAAAATATCTTCTTTCTTTTTTATAATTTCTAAAAGATTTGAAAGATATCTTTTATTATCATGATAGCCTTTTTCAATAACTTGGTCATAATATTTAGCTACTTCATCGTCAAAATTTTCTTTATTCATAGCAATGTAAAAATCTCAATCTTATAAAACTTCGTATTGCCTTCTCTCTAATAAATCTTTCCCGCCTCACAACTTCCTAAAAAATAGCTGGCAGTTACATTCTAAATCAATTATAAGAACAAGTTCGAGACTCGCGAGGGTTCTTTGTTCGCTCTCGCGTTCCTTCGAAACAGCCTAATCACAAGTAAACGATAACTGTTTTAATTTGTCCCAAATTATTTTATTTCGTATAAAATCCGCAGTTAGTCTAACTATCATCTTATATTAAGAACCGAAAACTAATCTTCTAATTTGCATTCATCAATGAATTCCTTTTTTATTCGGAAGGTTGCAGATGCCACTTTTTTCAAATGATAAGAAATAGATTTGTTAGTGCCTATGGCCACATAGATGACTTTTCTTTTGAATCCAACTGCTGCGGATACTGCTCCTGAAAAGTCACCATCATTTGAAAAAATAAATGCCTTATCATATTCTCCTTTTTGGGCATCTAAAGCTAAGTCTAAGGCAAGATTTACATCTGTGGCTTTTTCCACATGATAAATTTCTCCATCTTTTTTTCTCTTTTCTAACCTTCCAAAAATTAGTTTTAGTTTGTCAATCTTCCTTAGTTTTTCAAAGAAGGATTGCTGTTGAGCATAAGCTTTAGGATTTTCTAATTGGTCAACAGGGGCGATATAATAGTTAATTTTGACTAAGTCATCATCCCTTGCTAATTTTTTGCAGAACTTTTCTAAATCTATTTTGCAATTGAAGGTATCTTTGATGGAGAAATATAAATTACTACCGTCGATGTAAATCGCAACCTTCTCTTTTTTGGAATTCATTATAAAAAACATGAGATCCTTACAGATCTCATGGAGTTAATTAATTATAATGATGAATGGGCGTATTTATAGTTTTCGGATTGCAGAACTATGTGTAAAAATTAGTGCTGCTTATTGTACTCCTTTACTGCTTCTATAATTCTATAAACATCACCTAGATACATTTCATTTTTGATCTCTTTCTTCTGGTGGACCAATGATGGTCAAACTTACGTTCTTTGGCAGGAATTCTATTTGCGGGAATTTTGAAAAAACGCTATTGGAAATAAAAACTAATTTTATTTTCTTATTATTTGTATGTTTTTTATATTGTTCTTTTGGATGTTTTAAGAAAAGACTTTGGACTCGATTTTGGTAATAATGTTATCCTAAAAATGAAGGAAGAGGGAATGAAAATTTTTGTTTTTCCGTTTGAGGGTTATTGGAGAGATGTCGGAGATATTGCATCATACTATAAATTAAACATGAAGCTTAACAAAGACCCTCCAGAGTTGAATTTATTCAATTCAAAATGCCCAATAAGAACACATGGAAGTAAGAATCCCCTACAAGATTATTAATAAATGGAAAAATATCGACTATTTCAGAAGAATGTAATATAGAAGGAATTGTAGAAAACTGCATTTTTTCTCCAGGCATAAGAATAGGAAAAAATAGTTATGTTAAGGATACAATTATATTTGGAAATGTTAATATAGCTGAAGATGTCAGAATAAGAAGTGCCATCATTGATAAATATAATACAATTGAGAGTGGAGCTCAAATAGGGTATGATCTAGAAGAAGATCGCAAAAAGGATATTCTATAAAGTCAGATATTGTAATTGTTCCAAGAGGGGAACATAACCAATAAATAAGCTTTCTATTTACCCCTATTTTTTGCTGTTTTTTTAAGAATGTGTAGGCTAGTGACTTATTGCACCATCTAAAGAGTATAATGTTTCTTATGCCTTTTGAACTGAAAATCAAAAAGACGATGTGCTACCACATAGAACACCGCAAAGGGCGCCTCTTGCTTTAGCTTGAGTGGGGAATTTGCGACATTTATTTATTCTAGAATATTAATAAAAAAGTGAGCTTGTTGCAGCTCACTGAACAATAATTGTAGTTGTAACTGGCTCATTCTAAATAAACTTTGTGGTTTGACAACAAATCGCAGTTGGAGAAAAAATGGCAATTGAATTAATAAGGCATAAGCACAGCGTTGGAGAAAGCAACTTTCACTTTCTCTTTACGCCGGC
>CAYIGE010000125.1:1393-3026 GCA_964362835.1 Candidatus Woesearchaeota archaeon | reverse complement strand
GTTCGTTGTTTCTGCAACTGAGGGTGTATCTGTGCAATTGACCAAAAAATTACATCCTTGAATAACTTCTTCTAAATCTTCATCTTGTGCTACTCTTTTTCTGAAAGCAGTTATTCTTGCATCGGGCATTTTTGATTTTATGACTTCGACTTTCGGCTTGCCAATATCTTCTGTTGTAAAGTATATTTGCCTGTTTAAATTGCTGATATTAACGACATCTGGATCAGTTATTTTAATATGCCCGACCCCTATTTGGAAGAGACCGTTTACGATCCAGGTCCCAATCCCTCCAATCCCAAATACCGCAATAGTGCTTTCTTCAATCCTCCTTTGCTGCACTAAAGATTCTTGATGGGATGTAGTTACTTCATCTAAAAAAGCAATTTGTCTTTCATATAGGGGGTTTACTCTCTCATCACTATAAACCATAAGAATTCCAGTTTGCTCCAAGGCACGTAATGATGATGTGGCGGCCTCATGTCCGAATCTCACCCCAAGTTCTTCTGTTAATTTTGCTAAATCTTGTTCATGTCTGGTTTTTTCTATTACCTCCTTAATTAATGTGTCAACTTCAAAACGTCTAATCCTTCGTGTTGCTGTATAAACTACTTGATAGATATCTTCTGTTTCTTTTAGTATGTAAATAGAAGGTTTAAGTTTTACTTGTAGCGTCATTGTTTTGTCTTTTGTTTGTAAGTAATTTTCATTTCTTTCTTTGGTGGTTCTAGAACTATATTGCCTTTGTTGTCTGAAGGATAAATAACCACATAATTGTCTAATGCTTTCAACAGTGTGGAGTTCTCTTGTAGATGCCAGGTTCCCAGGATTATTATTAATGGTTTTTTGCTTATCTTGGCATATTTTCTTATTACACTTAGATGCTTTTTCTCTCGTTTCTGAACTATCTTGTCGATAGACCGTTTTTCTGTATCTGACGGTTTTTTTCTTCCTAGAATAATTTCTTTGAGTTTCTCATTGAATCCAAAATCTTTAAGGTCTAGGCCTATTAGTTTAATTTTATTTTCGGCACAAAGTCTTATTAATCCTTCTACTTTTTTGAAATCGACTAGATCAGAAATATGTTTTTTATTTAAAATATTCTGCACTGATTCTGAAGAGTCTAGTATCTTATCTTGGAGTTGTTCTGCAAGGACAAAATCAGGATTAACACTTTCTATAACCTCTTTTTGCTTTGCAAAGTCGTTTAGGAAACCGTGTGTGTCTCCAATAAAAACAAAAGAAAAAAGAGAAAGATCCATACCGATCCTACATCCAATATTTGATGCTTGTAGGCCCGGAGAAAGATCTCTCTTCGAGAAGTTTAAGACCTTGGTAAGCTCTTTCTGAAGGTTGTCCGCTAAGTAATTGTGGTTCTCTTCCAAGACTTGATTTATATGCTCTTGGTCTTTGTCCCTCTAGCATTTGTACTCTTTCACTTTCAAGAATTTGTGTTAAGCTCATTTTTTGCCTCCATTGATTTTTTTATGTGAATCCGACAAAGCCCTGCTTGTTTAGCAGAATTCAAACATTTCGAATTGTCTCGACATTTTGCTTTGCATGGATTCTTGGTATTTTGTTTACTATATTTGATAAAAACCATGGTCTTTTCTAGGTGAGGTATTAAATATAGATA
>CAYIGE010000125.1:0-1383 GCA_964362835.1 Candidatus Woesearchaeota archaeon | reverse complement strand
TATATTGGTATATATCTTACATATTTATGGAAAGAAGGAAGATCGTAAAATCTGGGAATACTAGCTTTACTTTAGCCTTGCCTATTGACTGGATAAGGAAGAATAGGCTAGAGCGAGGAAATCTTGTCGATGTAACTGAGAATGAAATTGGAGATATTGTGCTTTCGCCAGAACACAAAGAGGAATTGCCCCCTCAAAAGAAGATTCTTACTATCAAGATAAATGGAGAAGATTCAGATAGGTTTTATTTTGAAATAATGAATGCCTACTTTCGTGATTACCAAACTATTATATTAGAAGGAAAAGAAATAGGAAGAATCAGCGAAACTATTAATACACAAATTAGATTATTTATCGGTTTAGATATCATAGAACAGACAAAAAACAGCATTGTAATAAAAAACTTTTCTTCTGAAGATCAGGAACTATCACCAAGGCCTCTAATCAAGAAGATGGATTTAAGCATTAGGGAACTTTTTATTTTACTATTTCATTTCTTTGATGCTGGTTTTTCTAAAGATGATTTTTTTGAATTACAGAAGGTGAGAGAACAGAATGAAAGAATCTATTTTCTTACTAGGAAAGTTATTCTTAGAGGCATGGAGAATCCGTCTCTTATGAAAAAATATCAAACTGCTTATCATCAGTTATCAAAGGATAAAGTTCTTGCTGGCATATTAAATAATTTATCTTCTCTTCTAAGTGCTATGGGAAAATCTTTCCTTTATTTAGAGCAAACTAAGAAAGAAATGTCTTCTCTTAAAAAGATTCTTGAATCTTTAGAAGAAGAATATCGATTAATTCTTAACTCCATGAAATATAAGAATTATCCTGATATTTTTCATATAATAACTAAGCATAATAAAACTGTCGTTGAAATTGAGTCTCATCGCAAGGAATTTCAAAGCTCGGCTGCATTAGAAGTTTTTACCTATATACAAGTCATTAAAATGCTGCTTCATCAACTAGCTTTTGAAGTTATTGAGTAATATTTATTGGCCATTTGGTCTTTCCTGTATTCATGATTAATACTTTTTCATCCTTTGCAATTTTATTTTGCATCTGAAGTAATAAGGCTAAACCGGCAATTCCGGACGGCTCGCAATCTATACCTTGAGCTTTGGCAATTTTCATTGCTTCGTCTAAAAATTTTTCTTGTATTAGGTGAACACCTGATTCTTGGCCACAAAGCCCCATATCACGATAAACTCGTATCCACTGCTCATCAAAATGCACAAATGGTAGATGTGGGGAATATAGCTTATCTGCTTTGCTTTTTGGATCGTTAACTGTTGCACCGATAAAATTGCAGTTTCTTAGTTTATCAATATCTCCAGAGAATCTTGGATCATGAAAATTAGACAATATTTCTTTTTTATTTAT
>CAYIGE010000124.1:0-3029 GCA_964362835.1 Candidatus Woesearchaeota archaeon | reverse complement strand
GAAAATTGCTATTTTCTAATCCATTCAACTCTTACGAGTTGAAGTTTTTAAGGTGTGGTGGTGCATCGATTTTTTGATCTAATTGTTCTAAATGGATTTTCTTCAGGAATGCCCACTACTGCAGAAATAGGTGTCTTATGCCCATGGGATAAGTCTTCTCGAGATCCTTCTAATAGTTCAACGATGCATTTTCCCGGGATTCCTGCGCCTTCATCTCTTGCTATAATGGCGCCAGCATGCGTTACATTGCCTCTTTCTACAAGCATTATTTCATATTCGGATAGGTTATACTGTGAACAGAATTCTATTAGTTCTTCTGATGACGCAACATTTAGTTTATATGGACGCACCCCCCTTTTTTTGGAAGCAATCTGCAAAAGCAGGCTGTTTTTGATAATATTTCTTTGGTAATTGGGGAATCTATTTCAACAGGAGTTATGAAATAGGCTATTGGGTGTGGCAGTCCTAATTCTTCTAGTCCTCTGAATGGATATTTTTCGTCTCTTTTTAGAAAATCTAGATTAACTCCTATTTTAGTTGCTTGGGTAATCCAGCTAGATGAATTATTTGGTTGTGGCATGCTTTTTCGCGTATATGTAATCTTTTAAAGATTAAGGTGATTCTAACATTTGGGCGTTTACTTGCAAGACCTTATTTTGTTGATAGAACTCTTCAACACTGTTGGGAATACCCATGGTTAGCCACCATGGTGGTTCTTTAGAGAAGTCTCTTGGCTGCCCTTTATATTTTGTTTGTCCTTGATATATTAGATGGGGTAAATGGAATGGAATAAGATGCGGGCCTAGTCTTTCTCCTTCTTTATTTGGTCTTACATGTACTAAGTGATTTCCTTTAAAGAACGCACCATTTCTTAGTACCGCCCTTCTAATGGCTACATCATGAATGTGATTATTTGGTGTTTCTTGGATATCGTAACTTAATCCTGCTTCTACATTTGTAGGGGCTGTATCGAATATATCGGATGCTGTGCTTACTAACCATTCTAATTTATCTCTATTCGCTTTAAGGAATTCATAATATCCATCTTCGTATAACTGTAGGGCTATGAGTCTTTCTATTATCTGATCGCTCCACTGCCAAGCGATTCTCCAGTTACCTGTGCCATACTGCGCATTCCATGCCCGTTGTATTTCTTCTCTATTGGTTCCCATATATCCTGGGCGATCAATTGTTTTCCACATATTATCCTAAATATCTCACTTTACCCGGACGGGGTTCGTAGATTGTGCCTTCTTCTAAGAGTTTTCGGATTTCTTGATTTATTAAGTCCTGTTTGCTTTGCAGTTCTTCTGTGAGTTTCTTAATATCTACCCCGCCATTTACTTCCTCGCGCTTTATTATTTCTATTATTTTGTCTTTGATTTCAGTGAGTTCTTTTTTGTCTGCTGGTTTTGGCTTGTCTAAATCTGTTTCTAATTTTCTTAGCATGAGATATTCAGGTTGTTTCTTTTTTATTATTTCAGGAGTTACGTAAACTTCTTTGTTCCATTCTCTTACCATACCTATGGCCAGAACTGTATCGCCTTGTTCAAATGGTTTGAGTTTTTCTATGTCGTCGCCGAATGTTTTTAATTTGATTTGACCTGTAGCGTCGTCTAGGGTTATAGATGCGAATTTTTTTTCGTCATCTTGGATGTATTTGTCCACGACGTTTGCTATTAAGTTTACACGGGCTATGTTTTTTCCGTTTACTTCTACGAAACGGAGCTTCTCGCCGTCTACTATTGGATTTCCTGACAAGATGTCACCTATTTTTGCCTTGTATGCTACGTGTCTTTTGAATTCATCTGCCATTTCGTTAGTGGATTTGATGTTTATTTAAGGATTGTTATGTTTAGAATTTATAGATTGGATAAGCTTCTTCTATTTTCGGAAGTGTTTCTTTAAATATTTTTATTATCTCTTTAACATCTCTCACTTCTACGTCCTTACTTAGACGTATTTTTGCATGTGCTATCGCTAACTTTTTTAGACTTTGTATATTGCGAGGTATCATTCTAGGAGATGACAGCCCCCATTGCACGTATAACTTATCATGATCTCTTGTTTGGCTGTATTCTTTTTTTAGTTGTTCAATCGCTTCTTTGGTTAATTTTGGATCAATATTCTTTTTTGCATATCTTATATATCTTTTTAGTAAATCTTGTTTTATTTGGCTTTCATTTTCTATAAGATGTAATTTTTCATTTAATATTTTTGAGGTTATTTCTTCATCTTTATCTATGTTTTTATGTAAATTAAAAACTAAATCAAATCTGCTAGTAAACTCTTCTGATAATATTTTAAACTCTTTTTCTAAAAGTGCTTCGTTATTTCCCACAACAAAAAGAGATACGTCTGTTTTAAAATTATAGGCCAAACCTTTCTTTTCTATATCCGCATCTTGATAAGTTATTATTCTTTCAATATCTCTCTTTTCTTTTACACCTATCTCCTCTAAATTATCAATGTAAACAATACCACCTCTTGCTAATAATATTGGCCCTCCTTTAATCTTTATGTTCTTTTTCTCTTCTATAATTTCTCCAACGATGTCTTTCTTAGGAAGTCTTATAATTTTATTTTGACCATACATTTGTGACAAACAATTCATACTTTCAGTCTTTGCAGTTCCTAAATTTCCTCTTAGTAAAATATGTATATTTTCTATTGGGGTATTACCACCACTAAATAACTGTAGAATAATTGCTTTCTTTATTTCAATTGGCCAGTATATATGAGGGAGCAAATTTAGTGCTAAGTTATTTAATATATTTGGTTGCTTTGCTAATTTTATTATATCTGTTTCGTCACTTTTCGATACATCTTCTTCGTGAGGCTCCCAGACAATGGTTCTGTTCTCTTCAATAAGGCTCTCTGTTATTTCTTTACCTATAATTTTAACAATTTTTCCAATAATTTTTCTTTCTAAGACTTCTGAATTGACAATTATTTCATATTCATGGTCATTTATTATTATTTGAATTATGTTACCTTTTTCTTCCGATATTTTTCTTAGAGTGTTTTTT
>CAYIGE010000123.1:0-3043 GCA_964362835.1 Candidatus Woesearchaeota archaeon | reverse complement strand
CTCTTTCCCTCCACGACGCTCTTCCGATCTTACAGAAATAATATTGGCAATCACATAAGAGAAGGAGATATAGATTATTTTAAAGAAGAACTATTTGAGCTACCTGTCTCTCCAGACTTACTTATAGGGGGTCCTCCTTGTCAGGGATTTTCAGTCGCTGGAAAAATGGATCCTAGAGATCCAAGAAGCAAACATGTGTGGAAATTTGTAGAAATTTTAGGTAAACTCAAACCAAAAGTATTCGTGATGGAGAATGTTAAAGCACTAGGAGTCTTAGGAAAATGGAAGAGTCTTAGGAATGAGCTTTTAAGGAAAATGAGAGATCTTGGTTATTTGGTTAATTATATTGTCCTGAACGCAACAGAATTTAATGTGCCCCAAGCTAGGGAGAGGGTATTTTTTATTGGGTTTAAGAGAGAGCTGAAAGAAAATTTAAATCTGCCTGGGCTACTTGAAGATTACAAAATAACAGCACAGAGCGTTAGGGAAACATTAAATGTTCTAGGCAAGGCAGGTCATGGAAATAATTCTGGGAAGTGTAATGCAAAGATAACTCTAACAAAAAAACCTGTGATGAGAAAATCTCCTTATGCAGGAATGCTATTTAATGGGTTAGGAAGACCAATAAAATTAGATGGTTATTGTTCGACCCTTCCAGCTTCCATGGGAGGAAATAAAACTCCAATTATAGATGAGAAAGAACTTTATGAATTTAAGAAAAATTGGGCAGTGGAGTACCACTCAAATCTTCTAAAAGGGAACGTGGAACCCGACTATAAAGAAGCCCCAAATCATTTGAGAAGACTAACAGTTGAAGAAGCAGCCCTCATCCAAACATTCCCGATAGGATACGAATTTTCTGGCTCTCAGTCTTCCAAATTTAGACAGATAGGTAATGCTGTTCCTTGCAATCTCGCACTCCAAGTGGCAAAAATGATATTGGACAATTTGAATGGTTGTAACAAAGAGAAAGAAATTCCTATAAAAGTTGAGAATTCTCAGATTCATGGCAATAAATATAGACAGGTTATTGGCCGAGAAGAACCTGCTCAGAGCAATCAGACAGTCTTGCAATAAGTTAGATAAAATATCTCAATTAGTCAAAGAGGTAATATCTGGAAGCCACAAAACTTATCGCTATATATTAGTCACTGGACTTTTGGCTAAAGCAACAAATAACGATATTAATCCCCTAGCGTTGCAAGCAGGAGCACCGTTAAAGGGAGCTTATGATGCAAGAAGTCTTTGCCATAAAGTTTTAGTTCCTTTTGAAAGAGATTTCCTACACAACTCTCTGGGTGGTTCAAATGAACCATTTCTCAATAAACCTGCAAGATTTACTCATTTATCTAAAGAAAATGCCGTTAGGGGCGGAAATGATCGGGAGACTCTCAATAAGGTAATTGAAATTTTTGAAAGTATAAAATCATCAGATGAAGCAAAAAGTTATTTAGCCTGCTCTTTGAAGTTTGCAATAAAAAGAGCTGATAGCTTGTCTAAAGTAAATCAGCTAACTACAACATCTAATCCGACCATAATGGATATATATGAATTTATAATTCACTTTATCGCAAAATCATTTCAGGGAGAAACATGTGCAATTACAGTAGGGGCTGTGGAAAAAATGTATTCTTCAGAGTTGAAAGGTAGTTACAGAGTTATCCCTCATAAGATTAATCAAAGTGGATCTTCTTCGAGAGAGATTGGGGATATTGACGTTTTTAAGAAGTCAAAATTTCAATATGCTGTTGAAGTAAAAGATAAGAACTTTACTGTGCAAGATGTGGAACACGCTTTCAATAAAATGATTAAGGGTGGTGCATCTAAGGGGATTTTTGTTTATGGTCCACGAGCATCTTATGATGAAGAAAAAGTTAGGGAGGGACTGAATAAATTTAGGGGAAAGAAGTTCTTTCCTGTTTTTATAGATATTTACACTTATTCAAGAATGATGCTCTTCCGTTGTTCGCCCTCTAAAAAGGAAAGCTTTGCAAGGGCAGTTATGGAAACTGTGTCAGAGTCAAATCCTAGGGAAGACGTTAGAAAATGGATAAAAGAGGTTATAAAGGAACTGAATTGGAAATGAAAACAGACAAGCCCCTAAAGTTCTCACCTTCAGCAATAAACTTAATGCTAGAATGCCCCAGATGTTTTTGGTTAGAAAAACATAAAGTTTGGAAAAGACCTTCTAGTGTGTTTCCTAGTCTTCCTGGAGGAATGGACAAAGTTTTGAAAATTCATTTTGACAAATTTATGGAAAAAGGCGAACTGCCTCCTGAAATAAGAGAGTATGAAATTGGAAACTGCTATAAATTATTGATAAATCAAAATTGGAAATCTGGAGAAATAATAGAAAGGGAATCCAATACAAGGATAAAACCTCTGGGATTTTACTAATGGGTGCGGTTGACAACATCTTATCAAAGGGTAGAAAGTTAATTGTTTTGGATTACAAAACAAGATGATATCCATTAAAAGAAGATACTCACGAGCATTATCAAGCTCAAATGGATATTTACAATTTCTTATTAAGAAAAAATGGCTATGATACTAAAGATTATACTTACTTGCTATTTTATTACCCTAAAGAAGTTAGCGACTCTGGAGAGTTAATATTCAATACAAAATTAATAAAGATAAAAACAAATGCCAAGAAGGGTGGGAGTATTTTTAAGAAGCTATTAAGTTATTAGAAGGGGATTGTCCTAAGAAAACTTGTGAGTGGTGTGAGAAGGTTTGAATAGTTAGAAGAAATTTTTAATAAACCCCAAGTTTAGACTTATGTATGAAACAAACAACTCCTGTAGAAATCAATGACAATATACTTAATTTCTGTAATGAAATTGATGCAACAACAAAGCCTATTTTTGTAAAAGTCGTACAGGCAAAAGGAACAATAATAAATGATTGTTATGGGAACGTTGAAAACCATGTGAAAGCTAATGATTTAAAAATCCAATATTGCGGCATAATCTGGGAAATTCCATAAATTATTATTGAAGCGGAATTTAAATTTGAAAGCGGCAATTCTAAAAACCTAATA
>CAYIGE010000122.1:796-3047 GCA_964362835.1 Candidatus Woesearchaeota archaeon | reverse complement strand
CTCTTTTGTAATCGTGCAAGAACAAGTTTAACTTTATCAGTGTTTCTTATTTTATCAAAAAACTTCTGTTGTTTCCAATATTTCGCTTGATCATCACTATAATCTAAAGAAGCATTATAATAAAAAGCTCTCAAGAACTCTCTATTTTTACCTGCTAGAATTTGCCCTAATTTGTTAAAGTTAAAATTGGTAAGATGTTTGTCATCCCCATAAATACTTTTAAGACCATAATAGAAGTTATTTCCATCAATGAATAAAACTACTTTCTTCATCAAAAACGCTAGAATAGCACCTTTATAATTATTTAGAAACATTAAACCCAGTCTCGCCGAAGCAATACTGGGGAGTATATAATTATTGTAGATGTTTAGACCTTAAAAAGCTTTCGCCTTCACATTTTACCCTTCAGATAGGCAAAACAATCAAGACCCCGAATTATAGTATAGCCGTTTTCAATGAGAAGTTTTTGACAATGTTCCTTCTCTTCTCTAGACAAATGTCTATCTTCATAAACTATCATAGAAGGCTTTATTTTATTAAACGGTATCTGTTTTAATATGTATTGATCATATCCTTCTGTATCAATTTGCAAGAAATCTATCTTACTAACTTTATACTTTTCAAGTAAAGATTTTAGAGTTAAAACCTTTATCTTTTGCGTCATTAAACGCTTATCTATATCCTTAATTCTATCTCCATGTTTTAGTACATGTTCTTTAGAGAAAGATCCTATTTCATCATACCATAATGGAAGATTTTCACCTTCACTCTTTTTTAGTAGATAAAAGTTTTTGAAACCGTCCTTGTCTCCTATTGCCGCATCTTCAAAAACTAAACCTTTTACATTCTTATAATTATTTTTAAGTTTATCAAACACATAACCTACAGGTTCTACTAAAATGCCTTTCCAACCGTATTTTTTTACATATAAGTAAGTAGGATCAAATTTCATCCCATCATTTGCGCCAATCTGGATAAAAAAGACATCTTTATTTTTAGCAGAATAATCCTTTATCATTTTATCAAACTCTATCTCTAAATAATTCTTTTTTTCTAAAATTTTAAACAAAACTGGATAGAAAATCTTATATTTTGCTAAAAACATGTAGACATCTTTCTGGATTCTTCTTAACATAAAAAGGCTAAGAAAAGTTGGACTTATAAATTTGTCTATCTGTTGTCAATCTCCACTATATAACCTCTTGTCAACCTTTTTTCGTGGACAAAGAAATTATTTGGTTAATAAGAGGGGAACAGAGAAAGACAGTTTTTCTTAATCTTCCTGAATCTCCATTTTTGTCAAATAAACTAAGAAAGGAACTAAATGGAAAGTTGGGAATGACTTTAAGTTTGAGAGAGATAAGTAGACACATGAGAGATTTTGATGAAATGTGTCTAATTAAGTGCATAAACAAGAAAGATCCATACAATAAAATTTATGAAATTACTAAGAAAGGAAAGAGGATCAAGGAAAGTCTTATTAAATTGAGATTTTAGTAGTAAAAACCTGAAGATAATCTAAAGTTTTATCATATTAAATCGAAAGAGCCATATATTTTTAAATTGGTTTGTAGTTATGTATATCATTATGAAGAAAGATAAAAAGATATTAAATCTAGGATGTGGTAATGATATGTATGGCACTCATAGAATAGATGTATTCAAAACTTCTGCCACTACTCAAGTAGGAGACCTAAACAAAAAATTACCTTATCCTGATAATTATTTTGATGAAATCTATTGCAAATCTGTTCTTGAGCATATCAAAAATTTAGGAACTTTTTCAGATGAGTGTTTTCGGGTTCTCAAAGGGGGGGGGCGATTGTGGATCAGAACAGACTACGCAGGGTTTATGTTGCTCCATTTGTTGAAAAAACACGAGCATAATAAGGCGTATGAAAAACTATTTGCAAATCAAGATCCTTTCGGACACACACAAAAACAAGGCGATATAGAAGATCATCATTATACGTTATTTGTTGCAAGTCATCTAAAATATTTGTTTGGAAAATTTAAAAAACACGAATTCAATTATTTTTATAGTGGGAGTAATAAATTAAAAAATATCATTTACAAATTAATGCCCAAACATACGGGGGCTTGTCATATTGAAATGACTGCATGGAAGTAGATAAAAAGTCCCTTTTTAGCCCATAGCTATATTATTTTCTTAGCCTTTTATTGTATTAAGAGGTACAAAAAGACATGAAAGGAAAATCTTTACTGATGATTGCACTCGTTGCTGTTGTAG
>CAYIGE010000122.1:0-786 GCA_964362835.1 Candidatus Woesearchaeota archaeon | reverse complement strand
GCAGTTGTTATAAGAATCCCGCAAGCCAGAGCTTTGGTTTTCGGATCTAATTAACTAACCGTCTAAAAATTCACAATGGTAATGAGACAAAGATACTTAGATAGAATAACGTTCACTGCAAGCTCGATCTCAACAATCGATCTGCCTAGAGAGCATTGGGCAAAGAAAATTACCCTCTTGTTAGATGGACAATGTGATTCAGGTTCTTCTGTATCTAGATCTTCTTACAATCCTTTTGACATTATTACTCGTATTGAGGTAATTGCAAACGGTTCTCAAACTATAAAATCATATTCTGGTAAAATGCTTTACTTGCAAAACATCTTAGAGCATGGTACTATTCCTGCAAGAACTCAAACACCTTCAGGTACTTCTTCAGCTAACCAAGCATTTGGTGGAGCTTTGACAATGTACTTTGACAAAGACAAAGATTACATTGAGAGTTTACTGCCTACTCACGTCTTGAGTTCACTACAGCTTAAAGTAACTTGGGCTACTGCTGCAACTATTGATGCAGGAACAAGCTTCAACATTGATTACTTGTACATCTATCCTCTTCTTACTGAAGAAATTAACAGAGGACAAAGCACTGCCAACATTGGAGTTTTGAAAGAAACTGAATTTGTTAAAGTCCTTTCAGCTTCTGGATGGACAGAGTTAGATCTGCCTGTTGGAAATGTCTATGAATCACTTTCTCTTTTGACAAGAGATAACACTGCTGCAACTAACTCAATTATTTCAGAGTATGAAGTTGTAAAAGACGGCTTAGAGATTATCAGAAAGGCT
>CAYIGE010000121.1:1837-3054 GCA_964362835.1 Candidatus Woesearchaeota archaeon | reverse complement strand
TAGTCATTCTACTCTCTTCATTATCTTGCTCTTTCTAGCAGTTTAATCACTGCATCATAGTTGCCAATTACTTTTCCCAAGATAAATATTTCAGCTTCATTTTTGCTTAAAGTTTCAGCGTACATCTTAGCAGTAAATATAGTCTTTTTTAGGCGCTCTAAATCATCTGCAACAAACACTTTCTCCACTTTGTCTTTGTTCATGATATTTGACATCATCATTAGAATCTCATCTAGATTCTTTTGAATTGTTCTCAACTCATCTATTACACTCATATTGTTCACAATGTCGCCGAACTAGAGAAAACATGCTAGGAGGAATTATCCGTAACCAGAATGCTACTGAACTTAGCACTGAAAGGCATCTATGCCGTTACTGCGACTCTCTCCTTATAGTTTCAGCTACTTCTCTCCTTATTCATTAGCGTTTCAAACAACTTTATACTTGTAAGCACAAAAACCTGAGCAAAAATAAACATCTTTCTTTCTAAATCTTAGCATGAAAAAGAAATTGCTATCAAGCTTGTTTTTGCACATACTGCATACATCATTTTTCAACTCCATACTCAATTTATAGTCACTTATGATGTCTCTATGGTCAAAGCCAATATTCAGCTTTTTTATATCATTCAACGAATGCCAGCTGACTCTTCCCTCATCACTTGATGTTACATCACCAATGCATTCACACACATAAGCAAAACTTTCGCTTGGTCCTCTAGGGTCACGTGTTTTTCCAGCATAAATATTTAACAGCATGCATTTCACAACATCTAAATCTGTCTCTTCTTTTACTTCTCTTATAACAGCATCTCTAGAAGATTCTCCGTTTTCTATCTTCCCACCAATAAGACAAAATGCATTCTTGAAAGGCTGATGTTCGCGCTTAATTAAGAGTATGCTGTTATCTTTGACTATTATTGCGTCGACTAATTGCTTTGTCATTTTCCCAACAACCACAATATGTTTGATACCATAAACACAAAAGACATCAAGAATGATGTAACAATAAATAGATTCTTGTCATCGTTAAACAAAGAAATCAAACCAAACACCCACAAGAAATTGAATCCAAATTTTGTAACTTCGTATATTATTACTGCTATACTCATATTATACAGTCCTAGTAATCGTGTAACTACACAATCTTAACAATTTCAGATTATTGTCTCTTTTTTAACTTTAAATTTTCTTTTGAGTCTAATTTTCTTACTCTCT
>CAYIGE010000121.1:0-1737 GCA_964362835.1 Candidatus Woesearchaeota archaeon | reverse complement strand
TTTCTTACTCTCTCTAAAAACTCCTTTTCTTCTTTAAGTTTCTTTTTCATCTGTTTAGTTGGATTTATAGGCTTAAAAGAAGGCACGCGCGAAATTATACCACTTGTATACAGTGTATCTTCGCCCTGTCTTTCTAGAGTGTGCCTCAAATTATATATTTTATTTACAATGTTTGAAATAGCAGTTTGAACAACTACACTATCATCAGCTAATTCAAACGGAACACCGTTCTCCATGCATGCTTCAATAATACTTTTTCGCACCCACCATTCTATATTGTTCTTTCTGTCTGTTTCTTCTTTTAGAACTACTCTCAACATATCATTCACTCCAATTATTCAAAGTTCTTTGACCCTTGTAAGTCATACGAGCTTCATACAATCTTCTAGCTTCTCCCATAGTAAATATCATATCTCTGCCTTCTAAAATCTCAATCTTGTCTTTAAGTAAATTAAAATTTTCTTCAGCAGCAAGCTTGAAGCTATCAACTCTCTTTAACAAATTTATTATAACATCTTTTATTTCATTAGTGTCACTAGCAATAAAATCGTGAATGTCATAATGAGAAGACATGTCTTTCTCTATAAGAGAAAGCCTGTGCTCATGATTCAATCTTCTAGCTACAAAAAATTTAAGAACAACCATTCCCAAAGCTGTAAATGCAGCTATAGAAACAGAAAGTGCAAATTCTACTGAATCTAGAATTCCCAAAATCGTAAAATAAGACACAGCCATTAACTATCATCTTTTTTATTTCTATTTAGTTTATAGAATTTCAAACTAGCTTTTTTAGATGTACCAAAAACTTTCGTAGCAATTTTTCCCGACAAATATGTATTGAGATGGTTGTATACAGTTGTCCTTGGTATCTTAGTTCTTTCTACAATGTCATTGAGCGTAATGAAGTCTCTACCTTTCATAGCTGACACTATTCTTTCTGTTATCTCTTTGTTTTCAACTCTTGGAATTGAGACCATCTCCCTTTGCAGTTATTTTATTTTTGCTTCTCTAGGTTTTGAGCCTATTTCGATGACAAGTAGATTAAATCTATATTTTACACTGTTGATTTCTTCTCTACCGCCAGCATAAAATCCTCTAGCACCCTTGCCATCTTTGAAGACTTTAGCTTCTAATGGAAAAACTTTTTCTACTCCATTTATTCTTACTACAATTTCATTTACCATTCTATTTCCCTCCAATTTTTAATAATTTCAAAACTTTAGTTTCGTTTCTCAAATCTATATAATATTGTATTCTAGTATTTTTAAAACACCTGCAGTTTTTTCATCTTCCATACGCATTGGGTACACAAGCGATGCCTGTTTTTCATGTCAAAATATTTAGTAGCTATACCAAGCTTCCCAACTAAGCCGCACACAGATATTCTTTTGTTGCTATCAGACTCAACTAATATGTGCCATTTTCTGTTTCCAGCTTGAGCTCGTGAATATCTCATCATAATAACTAATAAATAATTATTTTTTATTATTAAATACTTTAAGTCATACTAAAAATCTAGCGGCAATTTGTTTTGCTGAAGCTGCTTCTGTAGTATGAGCGCATTCTACAATATCAAAGTTCAAATCACGCTTGTTGACGTAATATTCTCTTTCGCCTGTCTTCTCATCAGTAAGCCTTACAATAGAAACAGTAAATCTACCAGTAGTTTCTTCAGATGTTACTTCTCCATAAGTCATATATTTTCTCCTTTATTAATTAGTACTAATTTGGAAGAGA
>CAYIGE010000120.1:0-3087 GCA_964362835.1 Candidatus Woesearchaeota archaeon | reverse complement strand
CGACGCTCTTCCGATCTTTTTTATCGAGAAGAAGAATAGACAAACTATTTCTAATATATTCTATTTAGCACAGCATCCAATATTCAATAATAAAATGATCGTGCCAGGATTTGAACCTGGGACCCTTGCCGTATCAGAGCAATGCTCTACCAGACTGAGCTACACGATCAGACAAGGAACATTTTTATGGTTTATAAAAGTGAGTTTTGCAATCAAATCCAAACATTTAAAGAACATCTTTTTATTTAATAATCATGCGGGGATGCCGGAGCGGTCAAACGGGCTAGATTTAGGCTCTAGTGGCTTAGTGCCTTCTTAGGTTCGAATCCTAATCCCCGCATCTAGTTATTCCGCAGTGAGTCTCCGAATGCATATGAGGAGAATCGAACAAGAGAAGAACTAGAGAAAATATAAAATCTAATTATGTTCCAAACCAAACTCTAAAGTCAAACAATTTTCCTTAACAAAATATTTCCTCAAAGGCAAGTTTATTTGCAAACTGTTAAAATAAACTTTTTTATTACCGACGGCTTTTACTTCATATCCAGATTCAACTTTTGAGACAAAAATATCATCTACATTTTCAACACCAGGAGTAGCCAATTCATAAATTATTTTATCACTTAATCTACGAATCTCAGCCTTAGCCTGACCACGAGGAAGTTTAGTCATGCGAGTTCTTTGATCTTCACTAATAACGCGAGGTTTGACCTCTTGATGTTTATGCTTATGCACATGAGGACCTATCTTAATCTGAATACCATTTGGTAACATACTAATTTCAGGTTTAGAATCTCCAAAATCAATTTTTTCTCCATCTAAATTTTTAAGCTGACTTTCCATCATCTTCATAACATTATTGAAAATAGAATTAACAATAGAATTATTCATATCGACTCCTCCGCCTCCAAGTAAAGGGGCTCCCAAAACAGAATCATTCTTCCCAAGCATTCCATAATCTTTCATATCTGCTTCAGGATTGCGTAAATCTAATTTACAATAAGGACAAAAACTATATTCTTCTTTCAACTTTCCTTCACATCTCTGACATTTCTTACTTCCAAACATAAAGATATCAAGTACATCAAACCTTTTAAAATGTTGGGATTAAAGAAATCTCACTTTTTTCCAGCCTTATTCATTAAATGAGATTGCCAATGAGACAATTGCCTGAGCCACACAACTGTAGAATTAAAACTTTTAACTGGGTGATGAACATCAAAATGTAGTCCACGAACTCTAACATTATTTTCCTCGCGTAATTTAGGTAAGAAATAAAGAGCGGTAAATATCATAAAAGCAGAAGATAAAATAAAAGCAAAAAACATTGGACTAATAAAATTAATAGACAAATACTCAACAATCCAACCTCCAACAAAACTTCCAACTAAAATACCAAGACCAATAAGTAAAGCGGCATATGCAAAACAATATCCTCTTTTCTGTTGAGAGGTGGAATTATATGAAAAGTCCATGGCCCCAATAACAAATGCAGAGTTAGCAAGCCCAGAAATAAGTCCTGGAATTAAAATGAGCAAAACAGGACTGTCAAAAACAACCCAGAGCAAAGGAACTAAAGGAAACAGAAAAGAACCAATATATATTAATTTCAAATTTCCATATCTATCTGAGAATTTTCCCGCAATTGGAGAAAACAACAAGTAAAAAACAGTAGAACTCAAAGAAACAATCGTATATGTAATATAACTAAAATTCAATTCATCTAACATTCTGACTGCAAAGAATGGAGCAGACAACATCATTGCAAAAAAGAAGAATGCCTGAAAAACGCTAAACTTTCCATAATTATCATACCTCTTCAAAAAAGAAAAAAATGAAAAATAAGATTTCTTATTAACCCTAAAATACGGATTGAAAATTTTATTTGTATAATATGCGGAAGCCAATCGAAATGTAATTGCAAATCCAAAAAGAACAGCAAAGCCAAGCAAAACGTATCCACGCGTTTTAAATAAATCAAGTAAAAACCCTGCAATGAAAAAAGAAACTAATCCTACAATTCCAGTTATTTTATTTCTTGCAGAAAAAAACTTTCCCTTTTTTTCAGCCGGAACTAAATCCCCGAGCCAAGACAACCACGAAACATATCCAGCACCATAAATAAATGGAATAAGCACACCCCACAAAATAAGCATTATCCAAGGTAAAGTCAAAGTAAACATTCCCTTCCAATGAAAATATAATAAAGCAATTACAGGCAACTGCAATAAAACAATCCAAACCTTTGCATGCATCCACAATTTCTTTCGTGAATGTTTTTCCATCATCTTACTACCCACAATCTCTCCAGCTGGATCAGCAAGACCGTTTAAGGAATTCAGTAGCCCAACATGAAAACTATTCCCTCCAATTGCAAGTAGTAACGGAGTAAGAAAACCGCTACTCATATTAACGCCTATAGATTGAGTGCATCCCTCTTTCATACTCATACGCAAAGCATGTTCCTTAGAATGTTTCAGATAAACAGATTCTTCACTTTCAACAACACCCGCACTTTCCTTCACCATCTCAATTAAACATAACAAAAAACATTAATAAACGTTATGAAAATCTTTTTAAACAACAAACCACTAAAAAGATTATGGATTGGGTGTTGATACTAAAAGTAATTTCTGTA
This sequence comes from Candidatus Woesearchaeota archaeon, assembly GCA_964362835.1. Lineage (GTDB taxonomy): Archaea > Nanobdellota > Nanobdellia > Pacearchaeales > GW2011-AR1 > SICU01. The sequence goes on along the minus strand of CAYIGE010000120.1, from coordinate 449 downwards.
TTAGTAATAATTAAATCATTAATCTTATTGTTAATTCCACAACCTATTATTAATATGACAAGAAGCATAATAAAAACAAAGCATTCGCTAAGAAAAACAGCGTTAATCTATCTAATCATAGGGATTATTATTTACTTAATAGCAATTAAGTTATTGTAGGTTTCACTTCAACAATTTTTCTGTCATCTTTTACTTTGGAAAGCGCAATAAGCCCGAGTATTATAAATATCGTAACAGCAAGCACAGCAATTCTATATCTACCGCTTCCAAACGAAACCATATTTGAAACAATCAATCCCCAAACTATTGGTCCAATTAAAGAAGAAGCTCTTTCAGCAACACCATAATAAGCGAAGGCAAGATTATGTTTTCCTTTTGGAGCAACATAACTCATTACAGCCCTAGACACAGTCCAATAAGAACCATAAGAACGGAAGAGCGTCGTGTAG
>CAYIGE010000119.1:0-3098 GCA_964362835.1 Candidatus Woesearchaeota archaeon | reverse complement strand
TTATGACGCACGACTGTGGCTCGTGAAAAGGGAGTTCGACTCTCCCCTTTCGCCCCTTACAATAGTGTTCGGAGTAGAAGAAAATGAAAGTTAACAAAGTTAAACAAAGAAAGATGAAAATGGCTTTTGGGAAAGGTGAAACGGGAAAGAATATTATTATGAAAAAGTATCTTGGGAAAGGCAATGTAATCTTGAGCTCTAAAGAGGCAGAAAGTCTGCTTGGAGTTATTAGAAAACTAAATCCTTCAAAAGAGGAGATATATCTTGCAGGCATTCTTATGGCAAAGTATACACAAGAAGGACACGATAGTAAAAAAGATTTTCCCATTTACTTTTTTAAAGGAAGAGATATTTCAAAACCTAAGGGGCATGAATCAGAGAGATGGAATGCTAAAAATAAAAAAACTCTTATCATAAAAAAAGAAGACATAGAAGTAAATAAGCTTGTAGACAATATAATTAATAAAAAGGGAAAATAAAATGAAAATTAAAGGGAGATTGATAAATAAAGATAGACCAACATTAATAATAAAGAAAAATAAAAATTTAATGATAAGTAGGTTTTACAAGCTAAAGTTTGTTGGGAATGAAAGAAATGAAAATCTAACCGCCTATCTCCAAAATTTCAACAATGATTTTTACTGTTTTAAATTTGTACAAAAAGTTAAGGGTGCCTTCAAATTAAAATACCAGACAGATTATGAGATTGACATTGAAGAAGTTGAAAGTAAAAAAGATTAAGATAATTTCCTAAATTTACCGTTACGATTTTCAAACATTATAACTTCTTTTCTTTTTGGAATTACTACTAAATCTTTCTGTTCTCCATATCTGTCATAATGTTCTCCAACTACGGGAATTTGTAAGCCTTCTAATGTGGCTTTAATAGCGTGAAAAGACCTTCTTGGATTTGGATATCCATCACTACCACTAAGAACTACTGCTACCAAGTCACTATTATCAACTCTTTTTAATCTATTTTTCATTTCATTTAGATAAATATTCGGGTAGACAAAAGTCTCTTCCTCTTCTGAAGGGTGAGAGACATTAAAATAATGAGATAATACTACATATTTGTTCCCTAGTAAAACAACCCCGTCACAACGACAGTAACCTCTTGAAAATAAATTTTTGTCAGATATAACCATTTGCCCATCAGACATGCCTACAGAAACTTCTATAGAATTTGGATTACCAACTACTTCATCATACTCCTCGGATAGCCCATCTCCTATAAACAGCTTTGTCATAAAAACCCTGTTCTTACTTTATTTATAATACTTTCGGAAAGGATGTAAATAAAAACCCTTAAAAACCATATTTCTTTAGTATTAACATGACAAAATCAGCTATTAACTATCGGCACAACCGAAGATTTTAATAGCTTGGCTTCTAATTATAAATTAATGAGGAAAGAAGAGTCTAACCCGTACACTATTGGCTTGGTTACTCCTTCCGCCCTGATGAATACCTATCGGAATAGAGATATTGAAAGAATAATTACTATCTTAATTGATCTCTAATCTCCATTCCATGTGATTGGAGTTCTTTTTGTACCGAATCTAATATCTGTTCTAAAGAATTAGATTGTGATATAATTGAGGCATATTTTGCAACAGATTGATCGTAGAATTTATTTCCTTTTATTATTGCTTTACTTAAAGTATAAATCCAACCTCTATGGGGTCTAAACGGAATAAGAGGCCTTTCAACGTCACAAGACCATGATTTGATTTCATTAAAAAATCTAAGATTTGGATTGGATTCTGTTGGGAAAGGAGTTTCTTGCCTATAAACTACATAACCCTTACAATCTTCATTTAAATTTAGCTCAAGTGTAAATTCCCTTATTCTATCTGTATGAAACTTATCTTGTCTAAGTATTTTTATCATAAAATTTTAAATTTTTTCAGTTTATAAACTTTGCACCCTCTTTTTTTAAGCCGGAAAAAAAGTGTTCGGTTCTGGAAAAAGATTAATATACTCAAAATAAATTGAAGTGAGATGTATGAAAAAGATTTTAAACATTTCAAAAATTCTTATTCAAAAAACATGCAAAAAATGTTTGCTGCTGTGAGCAATCTTTATGCAGAATATTGGAATGATTTATTCCACTTTGCTCTTTTTGATAAAAATAACGAAAGTTGGGCGGAGGCCTTCAAAAAAACCCACAAAAAATATATTAAAGATCTCAAAATTGCAAGAGCAAAAAAAGTTTTAGACCTTTCATGCGGAAGAGGGGGTTTTACCAATATCTTAGCTCAAAATACACAAGGAGATGTTTTAGGAATTGATATTTCTGCCTCTCAGCTATCACATACCTCCATATTTAATAGAACAAATTTAAGATTTAAACAACACGATGTTATGAAAATTGATGAACTAAAAGAAAAATTTGATGCTGTTTCTTATCTTGATGCTGAATGCTACCTACCAGATAAAAACTTAGCCTTAAGCAAAATATCCAAAATAATGCAATCTGGAGGACGTTTATTAATAATGGGGTGGTGCAAACAAAGCGGGTTAAATAATATTCAGGAAGATCTTGTCTTGCATCCATTTATGAAATATTGGGCTATTCCTAGTCTAGAAACGAAAGAGAATTATCAGAAATATTTTAGGCAGAATGGATTTAAGATACTAAAAATAGAGGATATGAACCACAAAGTAAAGAGAGATTGGGAGTTTGGATATGAGAGCGCTTTGAACGGAATAAAAAGGCTTGGGATAAAAGACTTGCCACGACTTTTATGGAAGAGAATGATTTTTGGAAAAGAAGGTCTTAGACTTATCAAGGAACAATTTCCAGCCGCCATTTACATAAAAGTGGGATTTGATACTGGCTTTTTAAGGTATAAGGCTTCACTTATCAAAGTAAACCCTCCATTTGTTATTACTGCTTTGCATGCACTTAAATCCCCATAGAATTCCTTTTCGCTAAAGTCCTTAAGAATAACATTTCCAAGATTTTTGTTTTTGTAGAATCCATAAATAATAAATTTTTCATTGGTTTTCTGCAATTCCATGATTAGTTTTTTATTGCTTTTTGAAGTCTGATAAACCAGAATATGATTTTTGTAGCAGATCGGAAGAGCACA
>CAYIGE010000118.1:2775-3114 GCA_964362835.1 Candidatus Woesearchaeota archaeon | reverse complement strand
TGTCATAACCAGAATAAAAACATTGTCTCCCAACTCGATATGTTTAGCGAGGGTGCCGCCACATCCCAATTCAACATCGTCGGGATGTGCTCCAACTGCAAGGATGTTAAGCTCCCTCTTTTCCATTTTATTATTTTTCAAAATTTATATTTAATTCTTTGCTACCACTCTTCTTTGATGAAATTTTATTTTTCATATTGTTATATCTAAGTTTTGATTTACTGAATTTCCAGCTTCATCACTGACTTTTACATCTAAATCGTGGTAGATCGGAAGAGCGTCGTGTAGGGAAAGAGAGAAGATCTACGTGGTCGCCGTATAAATAAAAAAATATAGCGG
>CAYIGE010000118.1:0-2765 GCA_964362835.1 Candidatus Woesearchaeota archaeon | reverse complement strand
TCTTGAACAAAGAATTCTCCATCTTGCTCTAGGATCTGAATTATCAATATATTCAATCTTATCAAAATTCTCTTCTGTTATATCAATAAGAAAATTAACTCTTCTGTCATTGAACTCGTAATTTAGGGAGTTTATTATGGGAGATGTTGCATCAACTTTTAGAGTCACTGGCTTGCTTGAATCAGAGCTTCCTGCTATGTCTGTTAAGTCGAAGTGATACTCTATCTCTTCTCCATCGTATGGGCTTAAATCGACTGATGTTTCGCAGTTGTATTTTCCTTTTTCTAGAGAGCATGAGTTTTCTATATCAACTGATTGAGTTAAGAATCCTGTTTCTTGATTTCCATAATTTAATTCTAATGATTCTGGATTTGCTTCTGTGAATTGTACTTCAAACATGCCTGATGCGAAACCTCGCTTAGGCAGGACTTTATTTATTCTCGGAGCTCTGCTGTCTATAAAGAAACTAATATTTTGATATGCTGTATTTCCTACTACATCGGCCGCTATGAACATTAGATTATTTAGCCCTTCTTCAAAGCTTCTTTTTCTTTCATAACTACTGCATTTTCCACAGATTTTTTTGGGTCTTGCTTTTGGCTTGATTAGATCAATATAAGAAACATCTGCTCTTTCGTCCAAAGTAAAATGCAAAAGAATAGATTTTTCGCTGTAAATATTATCTTGTATTGGACGCAATATTGTTAAAATCGGAGGCTCTGCGTCAATCTGGCCGCCGCCAGAAGATAAAGAACATTGTGGAGTTATTCCGTTGCATACATTGAAATTGCCTTGATTATAACAGCCTTCTGCTTCGTTGAAACTACCCATGCAATACATGCATCCTATTGTATTGCCGCATGTTCTGTCTGGAGTTTTAGGATTGCAATAATTAATCTTCTCTGCTCTTTCAAAACATTGCCAAAACTCTGCGCTTGCTAGAGTTGTCAAGGCAAGCGTCAATACTGCTAATAATGCAAATTTGTATATTATATTTTTCTCTTTTCTCATTTTTATGCCTCTATTTTTTAGAGTAATTTCTTTTTTTAATAAAATAAAAGGAGAAAAACGTAAAAAAAATAAAAAATAAACTCTCCCTTTAAATTGCTTCTCCCCAGAAGTATATGCTTCCTGTGTCGAAGTCTCCGTTACATGGTTCTGGCAAGTTAAGTCTGAAAGTGACTGCTATTTCTGATCCTGGTGAAACTATGTTACCAACAAAGTATGGGCCTACTTGTGAGCTTTGGATTATTTCATATCCTGTTGCATCACCGTTGAATACGCCGTAAAATGGACTTGGATCATTAAATCCAATACCATAGTTGATTCCTACATAGCCCTCTACGTCAGATCTTCCATCAGCAGGAATACTTCCTCCGCCGAGTGTGCTATATCCTCCGTGTGTTGCAAAGTAACAGAATGGATCTGTTGTACCACTGTTTGGACTTGCACTAAAGTCAGAGTTTACATCACAGAATGAATCTCCATCTCCTAAGACTAATTGATTAGATGTTGGGCATTTAGCTCCGCTGCTTGATGAATCGTAGAAGTCTGTTCCGGATATAAACATATCCATCAAAACTCCTGAACCTTCATCAGCATCATTTCCAACCAATAGTGTTTCTGAATAAGCAGAAACGCCTGGGCGGACATTATCAAATGTAAGATCTCCTTCAATGCTCAAAGCAACGACAGGGTTCAAAAACCAAAACTCGTTCTCGTCCATTGTTCCAGACATGCCATCTAAGTCTTCAGCTTCAACTGTTAACCAGTATTCTCCATAATGGGATTCTGGTGTTTCAACAGTGAAGATGCAAGTGTAGTAAGCTGCTGTGTTGTCTTCAACATGTTCTATTTGTTCTTCTAGTTCTCTTGCGTTACAGGAGTCTCTTACTTCAGATTGGTCATTTAAAACTTCATCTAAGATACAGTTAACTTCAATATCGTTTCCTGCACCTTGTGAATCTCCAACGGTTCCGAATACGTCCTTGATCTTTTCAATACCATTTTTATCCCAGACTAAAACATCCCATTTGATTTGCTCGCCTTCAAAAGCGTAGTTGTTTGTTCTTTCCAATAATTCATCTTCACAGATCTCATATGATGATGGATATTGACAATGTTCAATTCTCCAACCTTCTAGCCTACCTGGCTCTGTCTCATCATCAAGAGCAACTCTGCTTCCGCACAGCCACACTCTAGGCTCAAAGTCTTCTGTTCCGATATCTACTCCAACACCTGTTCCAATGCTTACAGCAAATACGCTAGGCAAAACTGTCAACACTAAAAGACTTGCTACCAGCAAAGTGTATAAGGTTCTCATTTTCTTAACCTCCTTTCACTTTTTAACATGACTATTATGCTCTTCGTTAGTGAAAGATTTTTGTTGTAATTCATTAGTTGTTTCTCTTTTCTCATTTTGAGTAATTTGAGTTATCGGATTTTGTATTTAAAGATATTTATTGTCTGAAGGATATTTTTTTTACTTACTTGAAGTTAATGAAATGGATTTTTACCGACGATATTTTTTTGCTTACGAATTTTTTGTAGAAAATATATTGTTTTTTGCAGAATATTTTGATTTACTGATTTTATTATTCTTTGTATTAAATTGTTTAGATCTATTCTTTCGATTATTAGTAATGTGCTTAAAAAATTTTACTGCTTGATTTTTTCATTGGAAAAAAGTAGTAAGATAGGTTTAAATATCAATTTTTCTGCATTGTTACATGGTGAAAAGAGGTTACAGAAATTTTCTTATATTT
>CAYIGE010000117.1:0-3118 GCA_964362835.1 Candidatus Woesearchaeota archaeon | reverse complement strand
TTTTGAGATTGTTTTTGATTTTCTAACATTTCTTCTAGGGCTTCATCTGATAGTTGTTCTATTTGTTCTTCAGATTCTTTTCTTTGGTTTTCTGGTAATTTCTTTATTTGACTGTGAAGTTGTTTTTTTAATTCTGAAATTTGTTCTTTTGTCAGTGCCATTTTATCCGAATGCCCTTCGGTAGTCTTCTATAACCATGGAGGATACTTCAGGCACTTCATAGATTAGCTTTTCAATTAAATCTGTGCCTTTTTCTTCAGGGAATGCCATCTTTAAAGTTATTGACTTTAGTCCAAACGCTACTTCTTTCTCTTCAAAAGTAATGCTTTTACCCCCATGAGGCTCCATTTTTTTTCTTATTTCATCTTCAATGTGTTTAAGATTAGAGCTTACTGATTTTGGCATTATCTTTATGATTACTACTACTGTGTTTGCCATCTTTTTGTTTGTGGGAGGAGTTTTTTAAACATTGCTAATTGAGATTAGCAGGCTTAAAATTATATTTGTATAATTTTAAAGGTTTGTTTTGATGTCTATTCTTGATTAGCGGTATTCTTTTAAAGTAAGGGTTTTATTGTTTTGAATGGATAACTATTCTGTACTTGTTGAGAAAATATCTCGTTATTCTGGATTGCCTTCTGCTGACATTGAGCAGAAGGTTGAAGCTAAAAAAGCCAAGCTTTCTGGGCTTATTTCTCGTGAGGGGGCGGCTCAGATTGTTGCGGCTGAACTTGGAATTAGTTTTGAGAATGAAATTGTTAAGATTAATGAGCTTTCTAATGGGCTTAGAAGGGCTAATGTTATAGGTAAAATTACAAGGCTTTTTGATGTAAGGGAATTTTCTAAGAATGGTAGAAGTGGTAAATTTGCTAGTTTTATGCTCGGAGATGAAACTTCTAATATTAGAGTTGTCTTGTGGGATTCAAATCATGTTTCTCTTGTTGAAAATGGGACTTTAGCTCAAGGAAGTGTTATAGAGCTCCGTGGTGCGAGTGTTAAGAATGATGAGTTGCATTTATCTGCATTTTCAGATATAAAGATGAGTGACAGCAAACTTGATTCTGTTAAAGAGGTGGCTACTCTTGTTTCGGGAAATTTTGGGGCCGCTGTTGAAGGAGCCGCTATGAAAGTTCGTGCTTTTATTGTTCAGACTTTTGAGCCTAGGTTTTTTGATTCTAAAAAAAATCAAGGAGAGAAGGGAGTTTTATTGAATATTGTTTTAGACGACGGTTTTGCTACGATGCGTTCTGTTTTGTTCGGAGAGAATATTAAGAAGTTACTTTCTGTAGATGATAAGGAGCTTTTTTCATTAGATGTTTTGAATGCTAAAAGGGCAGAGCTTATTGGAGAGGAGAAGATGTTTACAGGTAATTTTAGAATGAACTCTTTTAATAATAGTCTTGAATTTTCTGTTAGAGGGATAGAAGATTTTTCTGTTGAATCTTTAGTTAAAGAGCTTGAAACTCAAAAAAACTGATGTTTTTTGGGTGATCAAAGTGTCACGATTAAATGCAAACACTTTGACACAAGGTTTAAAATTTCTATTTAATTGACTTTATTATGTTGAATAGAACTCACCTTGCGATTGGTACTTTTTTTATGTTGTTTTTTTTGTCTCGTGTTGTACATGTTTGGACTTATGTTATTGTTTTTTTGATAGCTACATTATTACCTAATGCTGATAGATTTATTTCTTTTAGAAGTGTTAAGGTTGGAGGTATTCGTTCTAGAAAGAGAGGGTTTTTTCATAGCTTTACTTTTTGTTTTATAGTTGCTTTTTTACTTGCATGGTTTTTTCCAGTTACAGCCTTTCCATTTTTTTTAGGATATGGTGTCCATTTAATAGTTGATTCATGGACTGTTGAAGGAATATTTCCTTTCTGGCCTTTGAAATATAGCTCTAAAGGAAGTGTTAGAACTGGCGGGACTGTGGAGAACATTTTGTTTTATTCTTTTGTTATTGCTGATTTTGTTTTAGCTTATTTCTTATTTTTATAGTTTACATTGGGTGATGTTAGAGTGCTAAAATGTTTATATAGTGAATGAAATCTTTATGTTTGGATGGTAAAAGATAAGGAAGAAAAAGACGATGCTGAACCTGGGATTACAAGTATTCCTGGTATAGGTCCTGGAATTGCTTCAAAATTAGAGGCTGCTGGGATATATGATTTAATGGGGATGGCGGTGATGTCTCCTCCCGCACTTTCTGAATTGGCTGGGATTGGAGAGGCTGTTGCTCGTAAGGCTATTCAGGCTGCTCGTGGAATGATGAAGCTTGGTTTTATGGATGGAGTTGAATTTGCAAAAAAGAGAGAGTCTGTTGGTTATATTACTACTGGAAGCAAAAATTTAGATGCTCTTCTTGGGGGGAGAGGTGTTGAGATAGGTGCTATGACGGAAGCTTATGGTGCTTTCGGGTCTGGAAAATCGCAGCTTGGTTTTGCTCTTGCTGTGAATACGCAGTTGCCAATAGAACAAGGCGGAGCCAATGGAAAAACTGTTTTTATTGACACTGAAGGAACTTTTTCTCCCATAAGAATAAAACAAATTGCAGAAGGAATGGGAGCAAATGCAGATAAGGTCTTGAAAAATATTATGGTTGCAAGAGCTTTTAATGCAGACCATCAGATTTTATTGTTGGACAAAGTTGGAGAGCTTATAAAAGAAGGAGAGCCGATAAAGCTTTTGATTATAGATTCTTTAACCGCTCATTTTAGAGCGGAGTTTGCTGGTCGTGGTCAGCTTGCAGATAGACAGCAGAAGCTTAACAAATATCTCCATACTCTAATTAGGTTGGCTGAACAGAGAGGTTTTGCAGTTTATGTTACTAATCAGGTTATGGCTAATCCTGCAATGATGTTTGGAGATCCTACTGTCCATGTTGGAGGGCATATTGTGGGTCATGCTGCTAAAGTTAGAATTTATTTAAGGAGAGGAAAACAAGGTTCTCGTGTTGCTAAGATGGTTGACTCTCCAGATTTGCCAGATAATGAGGCTGCATTCTTTGTGACTCAGCATGGTTTGAAAGATGAACCTGCTAGTGAATGATGGAATCTAAATTAGTAGGTGATTAGTACAAATCAGCACTAAACTCGCCTCCTTACACATATATCAAACA
>CAYIGE010000116.1:0-3134 GCA_964362835.1 Candidatus Woesearchaeota archaeon | reverse complement strand
TAGGCAAAAAGTCGTTCTTGCCATAATATACTTGGTCATTACCTGTAGAAACACAACTAACTGACAATAATGCAACCAAACCAACACCCTTCATATTTTTTAACATAAAGAACTCCTAAATTAACAGGCTCAAAACCTGTAAAAACGCCAATATTTAAGCCCATAGGCTCTAATGTACCTAAATACAAAACGCCTTTTAAACATTTGCAAAAGATAGTTTTTAAGACTAAAAGCTTATAAACTGAAGTCTCACAAAAGCTTACACATGACTAACTTAGATACCCGATCAAACAGAAAATTGGAAGCCGATGGATGGAAAATAGTAGGATTTATCAAAAGAGAACCAAGTAACTTACTGTTAAAAGGAGATCTAGCTAAACTAATGGATGAATGTAGAACTAATGACATCTCTTATCATATTGATACAGATAGAGATTTGCAAAGAGGTTTAGAACTCATAGATAGCATATATATGGCAGCACATATAGTTGATACAAAAACAGCTAAAAGAATTACAAGTAGATACTGCAAATCCTATGAAGACGCTGTAGCTACTAAGGTTTTTCAAAAAATCTGAAATCCTCTAAATGCGGGGATTAGGATTCGAACCTAAGAAGGCACTAAGCCACTACGGCCTTAACGTAGTCCATTTGACCGCTCTGGCATCCCCGCGTAAATATCAAAAATTAAGCTCATTTAAAAGACTTACTAATTAGCGTTCATCTACTTCTAAAGACTCTAATTCATTATAACCCCTAACAGTAGTTCTGCCTTAAGATAATATAGAAAAAGAAGGAAAAGCATATGCATTTCTCAAGTGCGATAAGCCTATTGCACAAGTAAGGGATATTATATCCGCTGTAAGAAGAGACATAAAAACACCCTCAAACCTAGAGGTAACAATAATAGAAGGAATATCTAATATAAAAGGAGATAAATTACTTGTGAAACAGTTATCCCGAGCCTTGAAGCTGAAGGACAATGTAATTATGCATTTCAAGCAACTCTTAATAGAACAGATAATGAAAATACAGCAAGAGAATTAAAAGCCATAATTACTCAGTCGTATAATACTCTCCTATTCGAACCAAGACCTAAAGAATTTTATGGATTAGTAGTCTTCGAAAGAAACGGACAATACGAAGAGTTGTAGACAAATCCTTTTAAAACCCACTCTCCACACACCAAAGCATGACAAATAGTGGTGACCAGTTAAGACTTCAAAGCATATCTTCAAACACCGTTAGAACTTGGAAACCAAAAGAAACAGTAATACTTCCAGACGACTTCTCAGAGATTATGAACTCATCGAGTAGCCTAAAAACATCAAGCAATTTAAATTTCCTAAAAGAAGAAAAGAAAGCTGAAAATATATTTGAAAATGCAAATTGGGATTTAAACGATGAAAAGGGTAAAATATCTCCATTAAAGTTTTCAAACGGTAAAACTCAAACAGACATAGTAAATGAAATTCTAGAATTGATAAAAAACGGAGCAAAGACAATATTCTTACACGGCGCATGTGGTACCGGAAAATCGGCCATAGCATTAAATGTAGCGAGAAAATTAGGAAAATCATCAATAATCGTACCAGTAAAAGCTCTGCAAAGACAATATGAAGACGACTACACAAGTAAAAAATTCTTGTATAAAAATAATGGTGAAAAAATGAAAATAGCAGTAATGACTGGCAGAGAAAACCACGACTCTATAATCAACAAAGGAATTTCATGTGCGGACCCAGAACTCCCAGAAAACATAAAAATAAGTGAAAAAAACTATCCCAAGATAGCAGACTATTTCCACAACAATCCATTTGTTTCAGGACAAGGTGTTCCAGATTACAAAAACATACGAAGACTATCAATTGCACCAGCAAACCCTTACTGGAGTCCAATAGTCCCAAGTAGTTATGATTTAAACCAATTAAAAGATGCAAAAAAAATAAAATACATGGGCTGTGATAATAGAGAGTATACTTTCTACCACAGAAAATCTGGCTGTTCGTATTATGACCAGTACCTGGCTTACAAACATGCAGACGTCATCATTTTCAACGCAGCCAAATACAAAGCAGAGTTATCTTTGGGAAGAAAACCAGCAACAGAAATAGAAATAATAGATGAAGCAGATGAATTTTTAGATGGTTTATTCCAACAAGAAGATATTAATTTAACAAGACTTGGAAACAGTCTAGCAACCATAATACCAGAATCTGCACAAGCAAAGGAAACCGTCAGAGAAATTATGGAATTAATAAGATTAGAAGAGCAAAATAAAAGAGCTTTAGGAGTAGATGAAAATCAAGTTCACACATTAGAAGAAACAAAAATAAAAAAGTTATTCTCGCTTCTAATAAAAGATAAAGAACTTGAATCTGAAATCTTAGTAGATGAAACAAATTACTCAAACAAAGCTTTAGAGTTAGCAAGAAACTTTGAAGAAATGACTGAAGAAGTCTATCTCACATACAGAAAAGAAGAAGAAAATTTACTAATCAAATTGGTAAGCACAAACCTATCTCAAAAAATAAACGAGTTATTGGATAAAAGTAAAGTGCTGTTATTTATGTCTGGAACTCTACATTCAGAAAAAGTAGTCAACCACATTTTTGGGATAAACAACTTCAAAACTGTAGAAGCAGAAGCCCTTCAACAAGGAGCAATAGAGATAATGATGACTGGAAAAGAAAGAGACTGTAAATACGCAAACTTTACCGACGGACAGCATTCAAGAAAAGATTACCTAGAAGCACTTAATCTAACTGTAGAAAAAGCAAAGAGACCAACTTTAATTCATGTAAATGCTTTTCAAGACCTTCCAAACGACGAAGAAAAAGCAAGATACCATTTAACAGAGTTAACATCACAAGAATCGTTGATAGATATTCAAAAAGAAGACAAAACAGGAAAAGCCATAACAATATTCAAACAAGGACTAAACAACAAACTATTCACAACAAAATGTTCAAGAGGAATAGACTTCCCAGGAAACATGTGTAATTCAGTAGTCTTCACAAAATATCCCAATCCGAATATTTCAGATACTTTCTGGAAAATACTTCAAAGAACACATCCGGACCATTTCTGGGAATTTTACAGAGATAAAGCATATCGCGAGTTCTTACAAAGAAT
>CAYIGE010000115.1:0-3149 GCA_964362835.1 Candidatus Woesearchaeota archaeon | reverse complement strand
TTCTAAATTGTTCTCAAAACTGCTATATAGTAACAGTATTAGAAACAGCTTTTATGTTTCAAAAAAGTGTTATTTTCTAGCACTTTTAAAATAAGTATATCTATTGCCTATAAGGTTATAAACTTTGATGGACAAGAGCAGACACGGTCTGCTCTTACATGCTTAGAGATTTCTAGTTTTTAAAACAACATCATTACATTCTCTTTGCACGGTAAAACAACAGACGCAAGCCCATGGCTTGCTAAACCTCGAAGGCGTGGTCGAAGAGCGCGACTTCGAAAAGTAAAGCAAAGCTATAAGCTTTGCGGTTGAGGGATGACTGAGCAAAGCGAATGTGTCCCAACATCCCTTATTAAAATATCAAACTAAATTTTATCTAACAACAGGCTTGCTATTTTTAGTTTCACTTTTTCCCTTAATTTATAGCTATTTGCCCATTTTGCATAGGCTTGCCAACCTTGATAGCTTTCTAGAATACTATCAAAACTCCAAGCTCCACTCTTATATAGGTCTAGTTTTCTTTGCATATTTCTAATATTTCTTTTTCTTAGCTTCGTATATTTGTAAAAGTTTCTGAAACCCACAAAATCAACCCCTCTAATTAATGGTGCAATTTTTGACTTATCTGGATGCAATCTGATAAGAAGTTGGTTTGATAGAAAATGCTTGATTTTCTCTAACCATAATTCTAATTGTTTTCTAGAATGATGAAATATTACAAAATCATCAACATATCTAATATAATATTTGACTTTAAGTTGATGTTTAACAAAATAGTCTAGTTCATTTAAATAGACATTTGCGAAGAATTGAGAAGTGAGATTACCTAAAGGCATGCCTTTAGTTCGCTCGCCCCCCCCCCAATTCCAAGAGACTGTGTCGTATTAGCTAAAATCTGCTGAACAAGCCATAAGACATCTGGGTCTTTTACTTTTCTTTTAATGATTGAGAGCAATACTTCATGGTCTACTTCTCTGAAATATTGTTTAATGTCTGCTTTCAAACAAAATGATGGCCTTGAGTAGTTGAGCGTTACCTTGCGCTGAAATGTCCGAAATCTTTTAATCGCTAAAGAAGTGCCTTTATTTTTCTGGTTCGCACATGAATCATAGATAAATGTTTTTTCAAACATATTTCCTATAACATTTACTAGAGTGTGATGGATAACTCTATCTCTAAAATCTGATTTGGATATAACTCTAGTTTTTGGATCTCGCAGAACAAAAGTGCTCAAAGGAAGAGGTTTGTAAGTCTTAGCAACTAATTCGTTATGAAGCGAAAGTAAATTTTTCTCAATATTTTCATCAAAAGCCATGACCTCTGGAATTGAAGTCTTTCCTTTTCGTGCATTACGCCATGCTAATGTCAAATTACCCATTGAACATAAATAAGGATACAAGTGATGTTTTTTCTTCATATAAATCCTGACTATGCGATCACTATGAGCTATTCGACCATTCTCGTTCGAGTTAGCAAGATTCTCGTTGTTCGAATTGACATTGAGGTTCCTGTTCAGATACAACCTCGAAAGGTGTAGCCTTTTACTTTGCAAGTCACCACTGATTCAATTTTCGCTTTCTAGACAGCATACTTAATTGTTGCAGTTGAATTTTATAGCCCTAAGGCCTTAAGCAATCGGCGTGTAGCCCAACTATGTATTCCACATAGTCAGGAATCTTAGACAAATAAGTTGATTTTTATGTATTATGAGCCTAGAAGAATTATAAGAGAAAGGATATGTTAGAGTAACTTAATATAAATAAAATTATTTCTTTGTTGGATAAAGCGCCTGCATTGCTTCAGTTCTTGCTTTGTCTAAAATTCCTTCAGCAGTTCGCATTCTAGCAGAAAGTTCGGTTTTTGCTTCGTCATACTTAGCACGCACAAAATTTGCGCCTGCGGCTTCGCCGCGAACTAACGCTACCCGACAATCCTCGTACGAGTAAGCAAGATCCTCGTAGTCCGAATAGACACCGAGGTCCCTGTTCAGATACAACCTCGAAAGGCCAGATTTTCTAGTATACAATACTCTGTTTCCATTATCTGCAAAGATAGGTACTCCATTTTCATCAAGTTTGCTGAATTGCTTACCACTATTCTTTTCCACTAAGTAAGGCGCTTCGGTAACTTGACTTTCATCAGTTAATTGAAATGCAAGACCATAATCAGAACCAGCATCTTTTACTAATTGTAATCCTCTTAATTGAACAGTAAGCAGAGTTTTTCCAACCCTAGTCCCTCTTGATTCTAATTGTTCTGCTAGATTGTTTGCTAAGTAAGAGTTAGGTTCTTCTCTATTTCTCAATACTAAAGCTGTATCTTCATAAGTTCCTCTTAAATCAAAAGCATTAGTTGTCAATACTCTTTCCAAATCAGCCATTGTTGCAACGCGAACTCCTTGTGATTTTAGTAAAGAATCAGCATGAGCAACTGCAAAAGGGTTAGAACCTCTTACTGTTTTTGATTGAGGTTCATAAGATAATATCATGACTTTTCCTGAAGCTTCTCCATATTGTTCCCTTGCCGTAGCATTAAATTCTTCTAAGAATGCTTTAGCATCGTCGCCTTGAATAAAAGTAGCTGAAGGAATAACTTCTGGAATTGCAATTAAAGGCTTCCAGCTAAAAGCTGTTCCTCTTGTCTTTGATGCTGTTTCCATGTTTTTTATACTAATAATGGGTATTTAAGCTTTTCTATAGCGTACTACTGTAGAGAGATAACAAAAAATTGATTTATCTCTTAAGCTTTTGTTTTGCCTTTCTTATTGCTATATCTAAATGTTTTTCTGCTTTCACGATGGACTTTTTTGCTTCTTCCATCTTCTTAATATTCCTTCTTAGTTTAGCAATATCCTTTTTATTCATATATTTGGATAGTTTGTTAGTTTAAATAACCTGCTTTTTCAAAATAAAAAACCCATTGCTCAGATTAATTCTCCCATAATCTTTTTGCCGTGCCTGCTCAATTTTTACGCATTTTGCTTCTCGCTCGTTCACGCAAGCAACTAACTTTGCTTAATCTCTTATTCATCAGCGCCTCTAAGCAGACTCTGTTTTGGTAGTTTCTAGAGATATTCTTCTTTCGTTAATCTTTACTCTTTGTTCGTTTTTTGTTTTATCCTCTTTCTAGCTTGCTCGATTTTTTTGTCT
>CAYIGE010000114.1:0-3237 GCA_964362835.1 Candidatus Woesearchaeota archaeon | reverse complement strand
TTAAACCCTGATAAAGAAGTTCCATTTAGACTATTCAAGAAAGTAAAAGCTCATTAAGTAGGAGACAATTCTCAAAACCTCATAATACATGGAGATAACTTAGAGGCTCTAAAAGCTTTAATGCCATATTATCAAGGGAAAATCAAATGTATCTACATAGATCCACCATACAATACTGGAAATGAAGGATGGGTCTATAACGATAAAGTCAATTCTCCTAAAATAAAAAAGTGGTTGGGAAAAGTTGTAGGGGGAGAATCTGAAGATTTGTGTAGACATGATAAGTGGCTATGTATGATGTATCCTAGACTTAAACTTCTCAGGGATTTATTGAGTGATAATGGCATTATTTTTATTAGTATTGATGATAATGAGCAATCAAATCTCAATTTAGTTATAGCTGAAATATTTGGAGAAGAAAATATAATCGCTCAAATCGTGTGGAAAAAAAAGTCAGGAGGGGGAAATGCAGCAAGATTTTTTGCAGATGATCATGAATATATTTTATGTTGTGCCAAAAACAAAGATATGTTAAAACCCTTTTTTGTTAGTTTGAATGAAAAAGATAAAGAAAAGTATAAAATGAAAGACGACTTTTTTGAAGAACGCGGACCATTTGTTATAAAGAACCTCACTCAAGAAGGAAGTCTAGACGAACGTCCAAATTTAAGATACGAAATAAAAGATCCTGATGGAAACCCAATTAAAAAAGAAGATGGAAGGTTTCCCCAGTGGAGAGTAGAAAAAAAGCAATTTGAAAAACTCTTAAAAGAAGAAAGAATATATTTTAGCAAGGTCAAAAAGAAGGATGGTAGAACATATTATACTGTAAATACAAAACAATATTTATATGAAGCCGTAGATGACGAAGGAAATCCAATTTTTAGAAAAAAGAAACCAAGAACCATAATTGATTTTGTAATAACTGGAGATAGTAAACAAGAAATGTCTGAACTTTTTGGGGTAAGAAACCACCAAGATTTACCGTTTACATATGCAAAACCAAAAGATTTAATTGTTCATTTAATAGATATAGCTACTCAAAATGATTCAATAGTTTTAGATTCATTTGCCGGCTCGGGAACGACCGCTCACGCGATTATTGATTTGAATGCAAGTGATTCAGGTAATAGAAAATTTATTCTAATAGAACTTGAAGACAAAGTTGTAAAAGAGGTAACCCTCAAAAAAGTTAAGGGGGCAATAAAAAATGTCAATAACGAAAGAGGATTTGAATATTGCGAACTAGATAAACCACTCTTCAATGAAGAGGGAAAAATAGAAGAAGAATGTAGTTTTGAACAACTTGCAAGTTATGTTTATTTTACTGAAACTAATACCAATATTGATAAAAAAGCAATAGAAAGGGAATTTATTGGAAAATATAATGAAACAGATTATTATTTAATCTTCAAAGAGAAAGGGAATAATTTCCTGAACAAATCTTTTCTTAAAGGTATAAAAAAAGAGTGTAAAAATATTATTTATGCAGATAAATGTTTAATCGATAATAAAACTCTATCAAAATACAATGTTCAATTTAAGCAGATACCTTATGAGGTGAAGATTTACTAAAATGGAACTTAAAAGATATCAGCAAAAAACAATTGATAAGCTAAAGAACTTCCTTAAAGATTTGGAAAAGGAAAAGCCAGAATTTGCATTTATGCACATGACTAAAAAGCCTTACAAAGATGAGTTTTTTGGAGATGAGATTCCATTTGTTTGTGTTAAGATTCCAACAGGTGGTGGAAAAACACTAGTAGGGTGTAATTCAGTTAGTGAAATTATGGATGCGTTTCTAAAGGAAAAGATGGGTAGAGGCATTATAATGTGGTTTGTTCCATCAGAAGCAATTAAGAGTCAAACCTTAAAGAAGTTCAAAGATAGAAAAGATATTCATAGAAAAGTTCTCGATGAAAGATTTGATAATAATATTAAAGTATACTCTAATGAAGAAGCACTCAAAATAAGAAAAGAAGATGTTGAAGATAATTTGTGCATTATTATCTCTAGTTTAGAAGCATTTAGGAAAGAAAAGACACTACAAAATAAGTATAAGGTGTATCAAGAAAATGGGGCACTTATAGGACACTTTGAAAACATAGAAGAAAATAGCCTACTTGAAAAAGATGAGTCTGGGATTATAAAATCTTTAGCTAATGTGATTAGATTAAGTAATCCTCTAATAGTTATAGATGAAGGACATAAGACAAAAACAGAATTATCGGTTACTTTTCTGAAAGAGCTTAATCCTAGTTTCGTAATTGAGTATACTGCAACACCTAGACAAGAGAGCAATATCTTAGTCGAAATACACTCATCGGAACTTAAAGAGGAAGAGATGGTAAAATTGCCGTTAGTCCTTGAAAGTCATACGCAATGGCAAACAGCAGTTCTTCAAGGAGCATTAAGAAGAGAAGAATTAGAAAAGACTGCTAAAAAAGAGAACGGAAATAAGATAAGACCGATTGTGTTATTGCAAGCTGAACAAGAGAAAGAAGACGAAAACAAGATAACAGTTAGTAAAATTAAAGAGTTCTTAATTAAAGAAAGAAAAATACCTGAAGAAGAGATTGCAATAAAGACTTCAAAAAATAATGAGTTAGATGGAGTTGATTTATTTAGTAAAGGTTGTAAGATTAGATACATTATCACAGTTAATGCTTTAGCTGAAGGATGGGATTGTTCTTTTGCTTATGTTTTAATTTCCGTTGCAAATATTGGCTCTAAGGTAGCAGTTGAACAAATAATCGGAAGAATTATGAGAATGCCATTTGCGAAAAGAAAACAAATAGAAGACTTGAACCGAAGTTATGTATTTGCATCTGCAAGAAACTTTAATGAGGCGGCAGGACAGATTATCTCTGGGCTTGAAAGTAATGGATATAGTAAATTTGATTTAATTAATGCCACAGACTCTAAGCAAAAGTATGAATTTGATGTTGAAAGACGGTTTAAAGAAGATTTTGCAGTTCCTTTAATGGCTTATGACAATGATGAACTTTCATTTGAAGAGTTAATTGGGGGAGACTTTGAATTATCCAAACAAGATACAACGATTGACTTTAAAGTCCATTACGACAGCGATGGAAGAGCGATAATAGATATAAAGGAAGGTGATAAATGGGTTAGAGGGGCGCAACAGATACTAAAATTGAATTACAAAGATAAAAACTGTTCTAAAAAGGAATTAGTTCAATGGTTAGATAAGAAATTAAGATTTACTATGCTCGA
>CAYIGE010000113.1:0-3266 GCA_964362835.1 Candidatus Woesearchaeota archaeon | reverse complement strand
GGGAGTTCAGACGTGTGCTCTTCCGATCTCATGAGCCACAATGTCATACATATGCTATTAGAATTTATAATAGTGAAAAGATGTTTGGAAAAGAAGAAGCAGAAAGAGCAAGAAAACCATTAAGACCTTCTTTAAATTATAATACAATCATAGGATACGAATTTGATGATATAGATCCAGGTAATATTAGAGGAGTATTATTTGATGAAAAAATAGCTAAAAAAATAATTGAAGACTTTGAATTAAATAAAAAATCATGTGAAGAATTATTGGTCTATTGTATGTTGGGCAGAAACAGAAGCCCGGCAGTAGCAATTGCACTTAATGAAATATTTAGTTTGGGAGAAAATCCAGATTTATTAAAGTTAATATATCGTTTCTATACAAGACACGTATATCAAACAATGATAGAAGCAACAAAAAGAAATGGCTAAACAAAAAAAGAAAAACAAAATCTGGAAAGAAATAATTAAAAATTATCTCTTCTTTTTTCTGCCACCGCGAGACATCTTAGCCTCACAAACATTTCCCTTACCATCTACATAGTAAAGATATCCATGTTTACGGTCAACAACGTTTTTTACAATAACCTTTCCCATTTTACCTCCTTTTTTACCCCAATAACATATAAAAACGTCGGTAATATTTAAATCTTTGTATTTCCCGACGGAAAACATATAATTAAAGATTTACCCTCGATAGTGCTTCAAAAATTCATTTTTACCAATAAATCTCTCTATAATTCTCCTATTCGACAAATTAAAAGGAATTTCCACTATTCTATAAAATTCTTTTTTCTGAGATATTGAAAAAATAAATGACCTAATGACACGCAAATCAATCACTTTATTATTTTTATCAACCCACAACGTCAAAAAAGGAAAAAATACAAATATAGAAGTCAAGTTACCCTGCCAAGTAACTGGTTTTGAAAAATCAAACAAAAGATTTCTTGTGTTTTTAGTTCTAAAAGTCAATCCAAGACCACGAGATAAAAAACCAGTTTTATAAACATTTAAAGAAATTCTTTTTCCCTTAAAAAAAACAGCAATTCTCATAAAAAAGACACTAAATATCTTTCATCTCAGATTTTATCTTCGACATCTTTCCAAGCTTATCTGCAATTTTATCAGATGCGCTCAAGAGAGCCTTCTTGTGTTCAGCTAATTTTGCCTCTTTTTCAGCCAGATTAGCAAGCAATTTCTGAAGAGCAAGTTCTTTCTGTCGACCTTCTGAAATATTACTAGTAGTTTTTTCAATAGATTTCTTCAAAGAAAGCTTCTCTTTATTCAATGTAGTTATCTGCACTTCAAGATCCTTAATAACTCCGGAAAGAGCAGATTTATCATGAGCCACCATTTTTATCTCAACACCCAAACGACAAATCTATTTATAAACGTTTCTTTAATTGACCCGATAATTTTGAAATCTCGGCAATAGCAGAATCAAAAGAAATCTTAGAAATATAGTGATTAGAATAAGCCCTCTCAAGAACACCTCTTTGAGCTTGCAATTTACGTAATCCCTTGGAGGCATCACTAAATTGAGTTTTCTTAATATAATCTAATTCACTTCTCCAATTTTTTGCTTGTTCATTATATTTATTACGCCACAAATAGCTTACTAAAATTATAGATGAAAGTAAAAAAAGAAAAACGCCGAGATATATTCGTGAAGAATAATCTTTTTCTTCAAGTGGTGGACTTAAGGAAGGAGAGTTAAGAAGACTAATCTGAGACACATCTAAACCAACAGATTCTCCGCTTTTTACAGACGCGACTATCAAAACTTCATTAGGCGGATTAGCTCCTAAATTAATAAATCTCTCAAAGGAAGCCTGCCTTGAGACAGATAATGTTTCTTCAGAGTATTTTAAAAGTTCTCCATTAATTGAATAAACAGAAAGTCCAAGAACAACCCCATTTGAGCCAGGATTATTATAATTTAATTTGTAAATATCTATCGTTGGAGAGATTACTTTTTCTCCAGAAATAATAGAAATATCTAATTTAGGCTCAAAGTTTATAGAAGTGTCGTACTCTATTTCAGAAGCTCTAGATTCAACGCCAATTATAAGAGGGATTTCCTGGAATATTTTACCACCCTTTGATATAACGAGAGAATCAAAGTAAACCCCCTTCTCAGGATTATTTTGCGCTATTTCTAAATTGAATGAGCCAAATTCTTCTCTACGAACAAACACGGAATTAGTTTGAACTCTAGCTACAGAAGTACCATGTTTCAAAATGGCAGTATAAGTTCCTGCCTCTCCAGTATTAAAAAAATTAACTGGAACAATAGTTGAGCCCCTAACAGTAATTATTTCAGGAGTATAGGGGGTCTCCTGTGCACTAATAATAAAAGAAGTTAAACTTAAAAAAACAAAAAACAAGAACAGTTTATTCATTCAATAACCTCTCTGCTTTAATTTAAATGATTGTTGGTTAGAACGTTTTCTGAAAAATACAACTGCGAATAATGCAACAACTATAGATAAAATCAAAGCTCCTATAGCAACCCAAGTTTGAGGTGTAACTACTGAATCTGAAACACGAAAATGAGCTGTAGACGTCGCAAATCCTCCGACGTAAATTAACTCAACACCTAAAACATAATCTCCTGGCTCAAGACCATTAGTAGAAAATCTCTTACTATAACTCTTTGCTCCTAAAACATAGAAAGTTTCAGATTCAGTATAATGTATATTTCCATCAAAATCTTTAATTACATAATTCATAGTAACATCGACTCCAGTTTCTCCACCCACTTCAAGAAGTTCAATCAAAGCAGGCAGTCTTTGTCCAGGTCTAAGAACTCTATATAAATCGGGAACAGTAATTGTAGCATCAAACAAAACTCCTTCGCTAACTACATTCAATAATATGAGAACCTCTCTAGTAATTCCCTGATATGTCAAAATAATTTTACCCGCGTAAATACCTGGTTCTGGAGCATCAATAGTAAAAGTCAGAGACATCTTCTCACCCGGAGAAAGAGAAATTGAGTTTGTATTAAAAGAAATATATTTTTCAATTCCAGTGACAGATAATTTAATATTTAATATGCTATCTCCTGTATTTTCTATAATAACTTCATGAGTCTCACTTTCACCAGACACAATTTTAAGATTAAAATTCTCTTTATTAACCTTAAAGTTTGGCTTTCCAACACTAGAACCTCCCCCACCCCCTCCACCACCCCAGCTACCACCCCATACAGTACCAGAACAAGCTCCACAATCACCAGCACAAGTAGAACAAGTTTCA
>CAYIGE010000112.1:0-3271 GCA_964362835.1 Candidatus Woesearchaeota archaeon | reverse complement strand
CATCTCTATCCATAACAACAAATCTTCCCTTAGGATTAGCATGTAACTGATGCCCGGCCCTTCCAATTCTTTGCAAAGCTCTAGAAACGCTCTTAGGAGACCTAAGCAAAATAACTAAGTCAATAGCCCCTATATCTATTCCAAGTTCCAAACTAGTGCTTGAAACAGCAACTTTTAAATCTCCTTTACGAAGTCTTTCCTCAATCATAAATCTCTGTTCTTTACTCATAGAACTATGGTGTGCTCCTATCAATCCAGAATACTTTCCAGGAAAATGGTCGTCTAAATAATGAATAATCCTTTCAGTAGCATTTCTAGTATTAGTAAATATCAAAGTAGTCTTATGACTTTGAATCAATTCATCTAAAATATGATAAAGCCTTTTCTGATCTTCCGCCCCATCCATAGTAAGCAAATCTGCTCCTGGACTAATCAACCCTATATCAATATCTTTCACAAGTTCAACCTTCGCAATCAAGCAATCGCGTCCAGCCCCAACCAAGAACCTTGCAATTTCTTCAATAGGGGCAATAGTAGCACTCAGTCCAATTCTCACAGGAGTTATTACACTAAAATTTTCAAGTCTTTCAAGGATTAAACTCAAGAAGACTCCCCTCTTATTTGCTAACGCATGTATTTCATCAACAACAACAAACTCAAGAGATCTCAAATTCTCAGAAAACTTGGGTGCTGTAAGAACGATTGCTAAACTTTCAGGCGTCGTGACAAAAATATGAGGTACTTTGCGAACCATCTTAGCTCTTTCAGAAGCTGTAGTATCCCCCGTACGAAGTCCAACACGAATAGACTGCATCTTCAATCCTTTAGCCACAGCCAATTCGCTAATTTCAGTAAGAGGTCTTTCAAGATTCACGAAAATGTCGTTGCTGAGCGCTTTCAAGGGAGAAGTATAAACAGCATATATCTTGTCTTCCAGTTCATTCTTCAAAGCAAGTCCAACCAAATAATTTAGAATACCTAAAAAAGCAGTAAGAGTCTTAGTCCCCCCAGTAGGGGCAGAAATTAAAATGTTCTTCCTCTCATGTATCGGAGCAACTCCGTACAACTGTGTCAAACTAAAATCTTTAAACTTAGAAAAAAACCATTCTCCAACAACTGGATGCAGCATCTCATTTACATCTGCACTACTTCGTGCGTCCACAAACTCTATTTTATTTTTAACCATAAAAACAGTATTCTAAGCCCAAACTTAAACTATAAAAACATTAGCTTCTCAAAACAACCATGCCCTCGATATCTAAAAAGAAGCGTTCTAAAATTTCAGAACAAATTCTATCCTATTTATACAGCATTTCCCCAGAGGCCAGTTTTACTGTAAAAATCGCAGATAATATAATTAGAGATGAAGAATTCACCAAGTCCCTATTAGAAGAACTAGAAAAAAGTAAGCTTGTAATCAAAGTAACAAAAGGCCCAAATGGTCAAGATTACGCAAGGTGGACTCGTTGGCGTATGTCCAACGCGGCCTTTGATGCCTATAAGAACCTGCACTAATCTTTTCTCCGATTATACTCCGATTGTCTCTTTAACAAAGAATAGCCTAAAGTCGAACCCAGAATCATATATCTTACTAAGGATATAGGTGTTACTTCATCCAATGAATGCCTGTTCCTTGTAGCCGTTCTGGCAACTGCTCTAAAAAACAGAGAATCTATTTCATTAAATGTTGCCCCATAAACTGCATCCAAGCCACCCCATACAATACCAGACCCAATTATTTCATATGCTCTTTCAATATTCTCTTCATCAGCAATAGGAATACCCGAGTGTGAGGTTTCATTCCCCATTTCTCCTGCTTGAATTAAAGCAGTATGAACAATTATTGCATTTAACAGAAACTCTCTTCGAGCATTAACTATAGCCATTCTTTTATGCGATTCATCCTTTTTCCCATTATCATAACGAAGTGCTTCTGTAAACATTACAATCCTTCTATTTCCAACTCCCTTTCCTTCCTCCATCATCAAGTCGAATGATCCTCTGACTAAAGGATTATCAAAAAGGCAAGGTTGTTCTAGATAATCTTCAACAAATTTAGTTTTTGTCGACCTTAATCTTGGCAGTTCAATACGGAAAAAGTCTTCACTAATCTTAGGCACACCTGGTGCAACATATCTCTTTCTATCCCATTCCATAAAATTCCCTGAAGACTTCGTTATTTAAATGTTCGTATTAACATATCTTTCAAGTAGTTACAATAATCAATATACTTATGAAATACATAAAACCTTATATCCTCCAAATATCTCAAAACCCAATGTCAGATCCTCTAAAAGAAGCATTCTCAAAAGTACGTCAAGACATAGACTATCTGTATTCAGAATTAGAAGAAATCAAATACCTCTTAAATGATATAAAAACCCAACAATCAAACCAACCAACAAACCAACACATAACTCCAACACACAAACAAGGCATTCCAACACTCCAACACTCCATTCCAACACAAGAAACGCCTCAATACGGTCTAATCTCTGGAAATAAAGCCTTTTCCATAGGAAATGATGGGGTTCCAACAAACCAACCAACAAACCAACCAACAAACCAACACCCCCCTATTTCCATTCCAACACAAGCAATAAGTTCGGTTAATGACAGAATAAGTAACTTTCATCGAGTCTCAGAAATCTTATCAACTCTCGACGATTTAAAGAAAGAAGTTCGTTTAAAATTTAAACGACTCACAGAACAAGAGATGGTCATATTCGGTGCTATTTACAGTCTAGAAGATCAAGGATTTATGGTAGATTATTCTCTTTTAGCACAGAAAACAAACCTCACAGAAATCTCAATACGAGACTACGTAAGGAAAATCCTCCAAAAACAAATACCCTTGATAAAATCAAAAGAATTGAATAAGAAAGTGATTCTTTCAATACCCCAAGACCTCAAAAAAATCGCACCTTTAAATGTAATTCACCAATTAAGAAGCCTATAAAATCGCTCCACCGAATACAATTAGGGTTCTCACTAATTACCTCTAAAAGGTCTAAAAAGCTCAAAAACAAGCCCTTTAAGGCCTAATAATGCTTTTTTAGACTCACTCTCTTTTCCATCAATCAGACTCTATGCTCTCTAATCGGCATAAAGCCCTCACTTTTCCCGTTTTTATCTTTTTTTAATATTTTAATCATTTTCACTCACTTTTTACCTCAAATTATGCTATCTTTTGGTAATTTCTTGTATTTTTTATTATCCTTAACTCTCACTTTTGCATATTTCTCTAGTTTGTTACGAACTTCTTCACTCA
>CAYIGE010000111.1:0-3280 GCA_964362835.1 Candidatus Woesearchaeota archaeon | reverse complement strand
CTTTCCCTACACGACGCTCTTCCGATCTTTTTAACAGTTGCAGCTGCTGAAGGAGTTCAACCACAGACAAAAGAACATGCTTGGCTTTTGAGAACTATGGGTGTTAAACAACTTGCAGTTCTTATTAACAAGATGGATACTGTTGAATGGAAAGAAGATGCTTACAAAAAAGTTGTAGCTGATGTTTCTGTTATTTTAAAGCAAGCTGGTTATAAAACTGAAACTATGGCTTTCATTCCTGCTGCTGGTTATCTTGGAGATAACGTTGTTAAGAAATCTGATAAAATGCCTTGGTATAAGGGACCAACTGTTAGAGAACAATTAGACTTATTTGAATTGCCTAATAAACCTACAGACTTGCCATTAAGAATGCCTTTACAAGACGTTTATGAAATCACAGGTATTGGAACAGTTCCTGTGGGAAAGATTGAAACTGGAATTATGAAGGTTGGTCAGAAAGTTATAATCTTGCCTGGTCGCTCTGGAGTTGGAATTGCTGGAGAAGTTAAGACTATTGAAATGCACCATGAACAGATGAATCAAGCTGAATCTGGAGACAACGTTGGAATTAACATTCGCGGTGTAGGTAAGAAAGATATTGCTCGTGGAGACGTAGTTTGTGACGCTGCTAAACCAGCTTCAATTGTGCAGGAATTTATTGCTCAAGTTGCTATAATCTCACATCCAACAGTTATAGCTAAAGGATATACTCCTGTTTTCCACGTACACACTGCTCAAGTACCTTGCCAGTTTGTAGAATTAATTGAGAAACAGTCACCTGATGGAACAAAGGCTACAAATCCAGACTTCCTTAAGAATGGAGACGTTGCTAAAGTTAAGATAAGACCTATTGGAAACTTAGTTCTTGAGACCCAAGCAACAAATCCACATATGTCAAGATTTGCGATCAGAGACGCTGGGGCCACAGTGGCTGCTGGTGTATGCTTGGAAATTATTTCTAAAAAGAACTGATTTCTAAACTAAATAATTCTAATATACTAAAATGAAATCTAATAATGTTAAGGAATCTATTTTAGAAAATGTGCCTCATCAAGTTGCTATCATGGCAATGCGCGCTCTTTTAGCTGTGGGAATAGTGCAAACTTGGAGATTAATCAGGAAAGAGCTTACTGGATCAAATACGTAGGTTTATATAGAAGTTCAGCCTAGTTGTATTGTAATTAATGCTCAAATTAGAGGCGTGGTTTTGATATTTTTTAAATATACGAAAAGCTTTTTAGCACTTCGAAATTAACGTGAAACGATCGCCTCTATTTTACTAATTACATTTTATATTCATTACAACAATTCTTTTATCGACAAAAAGTATAAATATCGGTAATCCCAATAGATTACTATGAAAACTATAAGTATCAAGTTACCCGATGAGGAGGCTAAAGAGCTTGAAGCCTTTATTCTAAGAAGGAAATACCCTTCAAAGTCTGAATTCATAAGAAACCTTATTATTGAGAAATTAGACACATATAGAAAAGAGAAAATTGGATGGCTCATTGTTGCGCAAGAATCAATGAGAAAGATATGGGATAATCCTAAAGATGAAGAGGTTTGGAAATCTTATCTATGATTGAACAAAGAGATTTGTTATTAGTACCATTTCCTTTTTCTGATCAAAGTGGGATTAAAGTTAGACCAGTTATTGTAATAAGCAACAATTCATTTAATTCAGATTCTGAAGATATTCTTGTAGTGGGAGTTACTTCTCATAATTCTAGTGGAAGGTATACTTTGTTATTAGCACAGCAAAATTTAGATGATGGAGTCTTGAAATTTCCATGTAGCATTAAAGTTGAAAATGTGCTTAAAATAGATAAAGAATTGGTAATAAAGAAAATAGGTAAAATTAATAATTCTATTTTTGAGAAAGTTGTTAAATTATTAAACTCTATAATAGAACATTAAATCCTTCTTTCTACTACCATAATAGTTATAAACAAAACAAATTCTAGACATTCATGTACGTTGTTGATAAACCTATAACTGAAAGAACTCGAATAGAGATTGATGCTAAAATAAAGGGAATGGGGGAATATGTCAAGATGTCATATTTACAAAGAGCTGCTAAGTCTCAACTTGATTTTGATACTCGCAGATTTGTTCTTCTTGAGCTTACTAGAACATACGAACAGAAAAGCATGTTTCTCGACGCTGCTAAGACTATGAGAGCTGCTGCTGAAATTACTACAACTTTCCGGGAGAAAATTGGGCAATTTATGAAGGCAGTTGAATATAATATTCGTGGAAACAGTTTTGCCGAGGCTGAAAGAATATTTGCACAGGCCATTGCTCTTGGTAATGATAGAGAAAAATGGGAGATGAAGCAATTGTATAAGCAATTTCATTTTGCTCAAGCACAAGTATATTTGAAAAACGATAGAAGAAATAATGCTAAAGATATTTATCAAAAGATGCTTTCTCTTGATTTGAATCCAGATGAAAAAAATCAAGTTCAAAACACTCTTCTTGATTTATATTACAAGCTTGGAAATGTTCGTGAGTATCATGCACTTAAAGACAAGATTGCTGGCGGTTCTGGTTTAGGTTCTTTGCCACCACGATAATTTTTATAAAAATAAAATAGATATTCTAAATAATAAAACTCTCTTTCAAAGGCAGTTTATTAAGCATCAAAAAGAAAGACTCTCGAGATCTCCGCAAAGATCATCGATGTTTGTTTCTGTAAATTCGTCATCTTCAACAGGAGAAGACTTAACGTTTTTTGGCTCTTCCATATATCATCACCATTTTAATTATTACTCTTCTTGCCTTGATGTATATAAATGTTTTTGACGTGTTTTTACGACGGTAAATGATGGTAAGGTATATAAAGACGAAGTGTTTTCGTTTTGTCTGCGCGTTCTACTGGTTTTATTATTTGCTAAAAAATTATTATTTGTCGTCGAGGAATTATCTGCGATAAGATTGGTATCTAAATTTATTAGGCATTCCTATATTGCGAGTAAGAATTCTTACCGAGTCATTTGGCCTAGAGTCTGGAGTTGCACGACAATTTCGCATCTCTTCTTCTGTTGCCTGTCTCCTTATTACACTGTCTCCAAGACTGTCTAATATCTCATCAACACTGTTGTAATGCTTTGGATCAATATCATTGAATTGCTTTTGATAATTAGGTGCTGGTTCTACTTCTTTAGGAGATACGCAGCTTGCTAGCAAAGCTAAACTCATTGATGCTAGTGCTTTAGATGCTTTTCTCATAAAAAGACGTATAAAATTCCCTATATAAAGCTTGCTAAATCCTGAG
>CAYIGE010000110.1:0-3290 GCA_964362835.1 Candidatus Woesearchaeota archaeon | reverse complement strand
GTTTACAATCTTTGGAAAAAAAGGAGAATCTAAAACTACAACTGCTTTAGGGTTTCCCGGGAAAATCTCAGCTTTGTCATTTGACAGAAAAACTACACCTGCTAAAAAGAATTCTTTCGAGGGAGAAGAAAGAATAAAAATCTACGATGCTATCAAATACTACGACAGAGATGCAAAAAAAGTACTTAAGTCTGCAGCAGAGACTTATGACTGGATTTTGTACCTCTTAGATGAAATAAAGAAAAATGACAAGCCTGACTGGGTTTTGATAGATGGTATCGAAGTCATGCAGAAGATTGCAGAATTTACAATGAGGTTGCGAAACGGTTTGGGTCCTTATTCAGGGACGCCAAACCAAAATGTGTGGAAAGAGAGAAATTCGATAATTGATGAAATACACAAAAAGAGTCTTGAAGCTGCGTCAAAGGGAGTAATATATACAACTTTCACTGAAATTGAAGAAATAGTGAAAGATGGGACACTCATAACAAAAGACATAGCTCCAAAATATGTTGACGTTGTCATGCTAGAAACAGATGTTGTACTCTACGTAAAAAGCAACTATGAACCTAAGACTAAAACTACTACAATAGAACTAAGGTGTGTTTCTTCAAAATTCGACAAAATAATACACACTGGAGCAGTAATTGACATTACAAATAAGAAAGCTAAAGATTTCTTGAAATTCGAAACATTCTTTGGTGAGCAAAGTGGAAAGTAAGAAAAATATAGAAAGCATAGATAAGTCAGTCAAGAAGTTGAATTAGATAAAAGAGAGCAACTTGCTCTCTTCTTAATTATGGTGAATGTATGGTAGATGCAATGGAATGTACTGGAATGTATTGTCAGAACAAGCTAAAAACTAAAGAAGAATTAGAAAATATGCTGTGTAGTGATTGTATGGGGTTGAGTTGATGTATTTCGAAATTTGTGTGCCTGCAAGAATAACATTTTCTGATGTAGATGAAGCTGTGAAATTTATAAACAACAATCTTAAAGTTACTAGTCTTTATACTACAGTTTATAAGTTTACTAAGCTCAACGAACTTGGAAAAATAATTTATAATACGGGAATTATAGACAAATTGTTTTTTGATTTCGACTCAAAGAAGCAAGATTTTTTAGAGCATACTAAAAAGTTGTGCAAGCATTTCTTAAATAACAATATAAAGCATGTTAATTATTTGTCTGGGAGCGGATTTCACATACTCCCTTCTGTAGAAGTTAAAGAGCTGAGAAACAAGAAAGCAGCAATTTTCAATGCACAAAAACATTTTGGCAACTTGTTGAAAATTACTTTAGATTCTCAGACTATTGGTCGCACAGACCAAGAGCGTCGAATACCAAATTCATATAATTTTAAAGCACATCGTTGGTGTGTTCCTGTGACTTGTGATGAATTGCAAAGCTTAAATTTAGAACAACTTTATGCTCTTGGAGAAAGACAGCGCTTCAATATTAACAACATTTCTGGAGAAGAGTTGTTAGATATAACAAAGTTCGATAGGGAAATCATAACACGAGAACAGATAGACTTATACATGAGAGAAATTGATGTGAGCATTGGCGAAAATGACATATTATTTATAAATGGAACTGATAAACAAATAGAAATACCGCCGTTTATAAAAAGCATCATGGATGTTAGTAGGCAAGAATGGCTGTACGAAGTGGGACATTCAAACAGAGCAATTGTCATGCTTTGGTTATTTTATAATGGGTTAGACTTAAACGAAGTTTTGAATGTTATGAGAGAATGTTTGACTCAGGGAGAATTCAAGCACATGATGAAACAGGGCGGAAGCTATGGAAGCCAAGCTCATTATATTTACAGCAGATTAGCTAAGAATAATTCAACAAACCCATTGTTCTTCCCGAATATTTCTACTTTGATAGCAAAAAGTTACACACTAAATTCTAAAGATGTTGCTATGATTGAAGATTTGAAAAACAGAGAAAAGGAAGTGATTAGCTTTGTCTGAACAGATGTTGTTAAGAGATTATCAAAAAGAATATGTTGAATTTGCTATAAAATCAAAGAATTCACTTAATTGTATTTCAATAGGAGGAGGGAAAAGTATAGCAGCGCTTGGAGTGTATAAAGAATTAAAAATATCAAATCAAAATATTAAGTGTCTTATCATAGCACCTAAAAGTTTGTTGTTGTCGCACTGGAAGGGAGAAATTTTTAAATTCTTAGGAGAAGAGCCTAAAATTGCAGAAGGCAGTTTGAAGCAAAGAGAAGATATTTATAAAAATTATTCTTCTGGAATACTTGTAACTAATTTTGAGTTATTCAGATGGAGCAGTCACAAAGTTACTAAAGACTTTGACATTTTAAAAGACATTAATTGGGACTTGATTATAGTAGATGAAATTAATTTTATAAAGTCAACGAAGTCACAACAGCACAAAGGGATTATACGACTGAAAACTAGATTTAAAATAGGATTGACGGGAATCCCACTTGACAACTCGCCATTAGACATTTATGGAATATTCAGATTTTTGAATCCTATGATATTTCCCAATATGTGGCATTTCAAAGAAAATTATTTGATAATGGAGAAGAAAGTCTTGGGAAATCCTTTCAATCCCTATAGAGCTTATACTGCAGTCTTAGGATACAAAAATTTAGAAGACTTGAAAGAAAAAATTTCTCCATATATTTTTAGAAAAACTAGAGAAGAAATTTTGAAAGATTTGCCGCCATTAGTAGAGAAGAATTATTTTGTAGAAATGACTCCAAATCAGAGAGCATACTATGAAGAGCTAAAATATGATATTTTGAAGGGCATAAATCCGCTAGAAAAGATGACTTATTTGCGTGAAGTATGTCTTTCGCCTAAGATTTTAAATGGAAATGAAAATGGCGACATTGGAAATAAGATAGTTGAGTTGTTAAATATATTATCTAACATTGATATTGCAAAAGACAAAGTTATCATTTTTTCTCATTCTGTAAAGTATATTGAAATAGTTGTCTTGGCTGAGTTATTATCTAAAGGTTATAGAGTGGTTTCTATTACTGGAAATGATGCTACAAAGGTTAGAGCAGAGAAGATAGAAGCATTTAAGAATGGAGAATATGACATTTTGCTGAGCTCGGATGTATTAAACTATGGCGTGAATCTCCAAGTATCAAATATATTAATAAATTTAGACTCTACTTGGACACGCAGGAAGCATGATCAGAGAGTCGGTAGATCGTATAGAGACAAGCAGACTAAAAGTGTGACTTCTATAAATTTGATATTAAAAAATTCTGTAGAAGAAAGAATCTTAGAGAT
>CAYIGE010000109.1:0-3330 GCA_964362835.1 Candidatus Woesearchaeota archaeon | reverse complement strand
CTACACGACGCTCTTCCGATCTGTTTTGGAGATGTAGGATTTAACTGGCGCGAGATTTTCGAGATTTTTAAGAAACCGAATGTTTCAAAGCAGAAAGTTATTTTTCCGAAGTTTGATGAGAATAAAATAAAAGAAATTCTTGTTGTACGGCATGAGTTTTCAGAGGAGAGGGTTGAGAATAAACTTGAAGAGTTAAGAAAGTTGAGGGCGAAGAGTTCGCAGGTTAAGTTGTTTTAGATTTCAGGATAGATTGATTTATATTTTTCTTTTCTTACTTCTTCTATATCTTCTTTAGATAGAGTTTTTTTGCCTTTTATTATTATTTTTTGCTTAAGTATTTCTGCCAACTTATTTATTTCTTCATTTACTTCTTTTTCTATTTCTTCTAGAGCTTCTGGGGATATTCTTCTTATCTCTTTATTGTTAAGTATTTTTATAAGATTCTTTCTTTTTATTAATGTATTATCTAAATTACTATTTTTTACCATTTTACATTAATGTATTAATATACTCTTCCTTTCAAAATTTATTTCTTGAGTTATAAAAAATTGTTCAAATGTGTTATCGCATTCTGGAGGAATTAAGAATACTTGGTTTGAGAGCCATTCACCTTTATAATTTTCCACCATTCCTTTTTCTTTTTTATTGCCCCTTAATATTCTTACAATCTTTACTTTTTTTGAGTTGCTTAATTTATTTAGTTTGTAGATGTATAGAAATTTTGTTTTAAATCTTAACGATTCTGCTAGATATTGGTTGTTCTTTATGCTGTATCCTTCACGAAGTAGAGTTGTTGCTAAGGATGGAGGATCTATAAAAAACTCTTCAGGGCTTATTATGCTTGTATGGAATTCTTTTAATTCATATTTTGTTTTCTTATTAGTTATTAATGCTATATCTGTGTCTTGCGGGCTTACTTTTCCTTTTAGCATTGAGCCGAATAAAATTATATCTATTATTTCTTTATCTTTTAATAAATGTTTTAGTTTATTTTTTATCTGAAGTAAGATTTTTGAGTTCATTAGCAAATGATCTTAGGGGTAGAGCATCCTCCTTTTTTAGCCTTAAATTGTAAGATTCTCTATATTTTTTGAATAAATCGATTGTTTTATTATAAATCTCCTTGAAATATTTTTCTAAAAGTTGAAATCTTTCATTGTGGTTTTTTGGGAAAATCCTGATCTTTTTATAAATTAGATAATCACCGAAATTTGAAATGGCCTTGAAAAAATCTGAAACGGCTGCGTTCCATCTATTCTTTTTTAAGTTGTCTTCTCCAGATTCTAAGAATTCTAAAGCATTTTCTAATATTTCTTTCATTAATGTATTAGCTGCTTATTTAATTTATAAGCTTTTTGGTTAATTTATTAATTATATCTTAGACTTTATGTTAATATAGGAAATTGTTTTGAATAGAAATTGATAAATAATGAAAACACCTAGCTTTGTTATGGAATATTGTATGGGTGATGAGAAAATAGAGCAGAATATTGAAAGAGTTGACACTTTTCTTTTTCATACTCTGGGATGCGGTAAAGAAGATGTGAAAAGAATAGTTAAAGGAATGCTGAAAAAAAGAAGAATTGACTTAGATATTGAAAGAAGAGATGATAGCAAAATAGAAGATGATTATTAGTACTTTTATATGTCAAATGTGAAAACAGATGAATTTTATGCTCGTCTAAGGGAGACTGAAAAAAGGCCGCGAGATTTTTGAGAGGTTGACGGAAGATAGGATGGCGAGGTGTTGAAACATCCTTTGAGAATCATAGTAACTTTTAAGTTACTACAATAGAAAGATTTAAATATGCTATTTTTTAATAAACTTCATGCTAAGTATTAAGGCTTTTATCGCAGGTCACAAGAAAGTTGCGGCTAGTGTTGCTGTTGGCGTTTTGGCTTTAGCATCTTATTTTGGAGTTCGTTCTTTGACTAATGACCGAGAACGTATTTATGATGGTCGTGTTGGTGAGTGGCGGGTTATTTATGAAGAGGGAAAAGACGATAATTATATGGCTGCTCGTAAAGGCAGAGTGCTTTTTAGGTATTATGATACTGATGCTATAAGTGGCTTAGATATTTTCTCAAAAGATGCGAAGGAGCTTAAGGACAAGCTTGAACGCGTTGTTTACGAAGATGGGAAACGTGAGGAAACCTTTGTTCGTGACGAAATTGACGAGTCTCGCTTTGACGCAGAATCTCGGAAGACCTTTTTTAATGAAGCTGACGCGCAATATAACTCTCTCCGAACACAGATTCGCGATATGAAACGAAAAGAAGTTAATGATTCTTTGGATTCTATTAAATCAACACTGAAGTGATAAATTTAGGCTCTGTCCGAAGTTCTAAAAAATAAAACCGAAAAATAATTAATCTCAAGAAACCTGAGTAGGATAAATGTTTCAGCAAAATATCCTACCCAGATTCAATAATAAATTAGAAGAACAATTAATTAAACTTTTTCATGCTTCAGATTTACCATTGCATTTTAACAAAACTGGAAATAAAGAATTTACAAACTATCAAAGAATCTCAATAATTATTTTATTTCAAAGAAGTAAAAAGTCTTTGAGAGATTTTGTCGAAGAGATTAAAGAGTCAAAATGGAATTCTTATTTGGGTTTGAAGAAAAACATAAAGAAAAGCACTTTGCACGATTGGTTAAAACTTTTCAGCATGAACACTATAAGAAAAATTTGCAAAGTGCTTTTACCAAAGAAAGTTGAATTAGCAGTTGTTGATGGAACAGGTTTCGACTCATGGCAGAGGTCAAGACATTATGAAAAAAGAGTTGGAGAAGTTAGTCTTCCACATATGCCTTATGCAAAAGCAGATCTATTTATCGACGTAAAAACACAAATAATTCTTGATTTTAATTTGCTAACTTTCAGAGAACATGATGTAAAAGGAGCAGAAAGAATATTCAAAAGAAATGAAATAAAAGATATTATTGGTTTAGGAGATAAGGGTTATGATTCTGAAAATTTGCACGAGATTGCTCGTGCAAACGGAATAATATTTTATGCTCCAGTTAGAGAGATGAATAAAAGAAGCTTAAAGCAAAAACCAAAAGGGAAGTATCGTCGAGAATGCCTTCAACTTCCAGAATTTATGGGGATGAGAAGTATAGTTGAGACAGTCAATTCTGTTTTGAAAAGAACTCAAATTTATTGTTTAAAATCTAAAAAAAGTTATATGAAAAGAAGAGAATTTGGATGGAATATTATTTTGTATAATATCAGGAGAAAAATAAAGGTTTCTTCATCAATAAATAATCAGGCCTTTATTTTTTACCAGATTAAAATTTACTCAATCCGGACAGAGCCTAAA
>CAYIGE010000108.1:0-3345 GCA_964362835.1 Candidatus Woesearchaeota archaeon | reverse complement strand
ATTCTCTGTTCAGAAGAAACCCATAGGGTTTTTCTGCATCCAAACCTCAAGAATGATTACATTCTTGATGGCATTCAAGAACTAAAGGTTCTTGATGAGTCCTAAACAATACGCAAAGACTTTTTGATTTTCCGCCCAGATTTATCAACCACCTCAAAAACATCAGCCATAATAAATATAAAACAAATTAATCCTTAAACTTTGTGTTTTCCCAGACCCTACAAAAGACCTATTTCCGTAGCATTCAAAGCTTTGTTGTAAATCTTGACTATTACACAACTATATGGAGAAAAGCTTAAATAACTATCTGCACTAAAAATTCTATGGCTGAAGTAGTAATCAAAGTAGACGTACCAATAGAATTTAAGGAAGAATTCAGAATAGCCTTAGCTAAAGTTGTAGAAGAATTTGTGAAAAGAGTAAAATTGATGGAACTTGAACAAATAAGCAAAAAACTAGAATCTAAAGAAGAACAAGAGCTGATAGACTGGTCTGTAAAACTTGGAAGAGAAGTAAATAAATCATTGCACAAAAAATACAAACAATTATATCCAGAATTAAAATAATCCATGAAATTAATATTAGATGCATCTGTGATTATCTCCTCACTTTTAGGATCTAAGATAAACAAAGAGTTGATTCTATCTAAATCATTAAAGATATATGCTCCGGAATATTTACTCGAAGAAATAAACAAGCACAAAGAAGAAATCCAGGCCTTTTCAAAACTCTCAGTAAATGAACGTAATAAACTCTTTGAAGAATTAAAATCAAAGATAAAATTTGTCTCAAAGAAACAATTTGACATGTTCTTGTCAAAAGCAAATGAGATTATCTCTGATAAAGAGGATACAGAATATTTAGCTCTATCCCTATCTATGCACAATATCCCGATTTGGTCTAACGACTCTCATTTCAAAGAACAATTAATAGTTAAAGTATTTACAACATCTGAATTATTAGAACATTTCAAATCAGAGCTATAAATTAATATTCCCTTCGAATCCCTTCTCAGAATAAATCCCCTCTTCCAAACTACAAAAGACCTATTTCTCCCTGTGTAAGTGCCCTATTGTAAATCTTAACTTCATCAACGTTTCCGTTCAGCTTATTGTTTGCCAAAATCGTTCCAGCACTATTCTTGTAAACATTCACTCCAATATAAATATTGCTTCCAACACCAAATTAATAAAACCTAACCTGCCACAATATTAACATTAGCCGGTAAAGAAATCCTCACACTTTTCATCCATTCACTCTTCTTTCTTTTACTTAGATTAAATATTTTGTAACCAGTTAATTCTCCAGTCTCCTTATTATGACCCTCAAATAAATCATTATCAATTTCATCATAATAAGAAGGGGCGGGCTCTCCTATAAAAATCTACAAAATATCCGCTTCAGTATCATAATCTATTTCTATTCCTTTATTCATTTTTTCCTAATTTTAGTTGTATAAAATGCTGTAGCTACAAATCCCTCCCCATTTAAATACTCAAATACCTAACGTGGAGAAATTAACCTTAAAAGGAAGCTTTAACTCTATATCTTTAAGATTTTTTGCTCTCTCCCTAAAGTTAAGTATTCCCATTCCAATAACTTCATCTGTTTCCTGATCTTTAAAAAGAGTGACATCGTCGCCAATATCTTCCCCATAATTTGGTCTGGAGTCGCCTACGAAAATCTCTAAGTAGTCTCCTTCATCATCATAATATATTCTCATTTCTCCTTCCATCTTAGCCTATATGCCTCACAAAATATGCTGAAATAACAAACCCCTCGCCATTTATATACTTGACTATGACTCTTAGATGTCTATAAGGTAAATCTTTGTATTTAAAATATTGATAATAAAAATATTTATCTTCTGATTTTTGTATAATTTTTAATGGGCTAATCAGTGTTTGCCTTATTTCCTCCTCTTCTACAAGAGGATGTTCTTGTCTTATATGACTCCACTGTTTATTTGCTAATTTTATCTTCCTTCCAGATTTATCAGCCACCTCAAAAACATCACTCATAATAAATACAAAACAAATTAATCTTTAAACTTTACTATCAACTCACAATAATCCTATTTCCGCAGCACTAAGAGCCTTATTGTAAATCTTAACTTCATCAACCCATCCGTTCAGCTTTGCACCCGCTAAAATCTTCCCAGCTGTATTCTTGTAGACATTAGCTCCGATATAAATATCACTTCCGACACCGAATGGAGTTCCTAATACACCATTAGGATCATTTCTAACAGCTAAACTATCAACATACAATTTACATTTCTTATCAGTAGTCCCCGTATAAACTCCAGTAACATTATGCCAAGCATTGTCCTTCAAACTTGTAGTTCCTGCCACACTGCAATAGCTGAATGTAAATACAGCCTTCCCATCAGAATTCCTTACATAAAGCAGAAAGTTCCTATCGTTAACACTAGTTAAACTTCTTTTGTCATTCTCAATTATTAATCCATAAGTTATCACTAAAACAACACTATCAACCCAAAATAAAAAGTCTCTTATAAATTCTACCACGAATATCAATGTATCTTACAATAATCAAATTTGGGTTGTATTCCAAATCAATAAGAACTCTATAATCTCCAATCCTTACCTTAAAACCATATTTTTCATCTTTGAGAATTTCAATTCCTCTACCAGTCTCAGCAACCTCCCTCATTTTCTTTACTATTCTTTTAGAAATTTCCTTAGGCAGTTTTTCAAGTTGTTTCTCAGCTTTGGGATCATATTTCACCTCAAACTTCATAAGAACTTCTTTTCCATTTCTTTTTGAGATATAAATTCAGAAATTGACCTTTTTCTAGACTCTTCAATTTCTCTTTTGACATCATCAGCTAATTCCAAGTTATCCTCTTCCAATATCTCCTTTATTGTCTCAACCTCCCTTCTAAGCAAAACCAGATTCTTATTTATATTATCAAGTGCTAAATTTTCCATATTTTTCTTAAACCTTCTCAATTTAAATAATTATCTATCTCTTCTAAATCACAATAAACTTATTTCCGCAGCACTCAAAGCCTTGTTGTAAATCTTAACTTCATCAACCCACCCGTTCAGCTTATTATTTGCCAAAAAAGTTGTACTTGAACTTGAAGTCTTGTAAACATTTGCTCCTATGTAAAGTTGTTGAAGTCGCAAACACTATTAGAACAAAGACTATTGTGAAGAACACAATTGTTCACAATTGTACATGAACTATCTTCTGTACAATTCGTCGGCGCTGTTAAAGTCAAATCTGTCAAAAGATTTAAATATAGTAAAATTACTATATTGATATAGTAAAAATAATATGAACCTTAAAAAAAGCCACACAGAAATAATAAATTTA
>CAYIGE010000107.1:0-3380 GCA_964362835.1 Candidatus Woesearchaeota archaeon | reverse complement strand
TGTTTGATATATGTGTAAGGAGGCGAGTTTAGTGCTGATTTGTACTAATCACCTATTCTAAATGTCCATCTCCAAGAATTGTACCACAAAGCTCGGCAAGAGGAATACTCAATTCAGGAGCTCTGAAAATCTTTATGCGAGATCCTGAAGAATTTAGACCTCCCTTGGATCTTCCCCAATCATTTGAAAGTTTATTTTTTATAAAAGAATCATAATTTGCATTGACAATATTACAGAGATTATGATAATGTTCCTCTGATAAGGTTCTTTTTTCTGTAAATAATTCATTGCAAAGGTAATTCATGTTCAAATTTAATCTCTGTGCTAATTTTTTCCAAGTTTCATCTTTTTTTGCAAGTAAAATCAATTCTTTTTGTTTACCAGAGTCTAATTGAATACGCACAAGAGTTTAGAGAGAACCAAATATATAAACATTTCTTTGCTACTGAACTATATAAATAAAAAGTAGAAACTATGTTACGCTATATACTAAGAAGCACAAAAATACCCAGAACATTTCCAATATAACTCATCCCAATGAAAGCATAAGGATGAACTTTAGTAAATCCTGCAAGCAAAGCAACACCAAGCTCATCAGGTAAAGGAGAAGCAATGATAAGTATAGCCAACAAATAAACTAAAAAACTTCTTAGATTTTTAGGAACAATAAATTCCAATCCAGAGGAAACATGTCTTATGAAAGAATTATGCTTTAACAACTTAAATTCATCCATAAAAGACAATCTAATAAAAGAAAATATGCCCATATCCACGATTAGAGCACCAACTCCGGCAACAAGTGCAGCAACATAAATATCGGGAGGACTCAAAGCCAAAAAGAAACCAGTAGCAATAGGCGTCGTGAAACCAGCAGAAAAGAGTAATCCTCCAAAAAATATAGCAACATACATCCAACTAGCAAAAGAAGAAATAAATTCATGAATTGCAGGAATTTGAAATACAAAATAAGCACCAATTACTGCAATAACATAAAGTGTAAGTTTAGGATAACTAAAAATCAAAAGCCTCTTCATAAATTAACTATACAAAAAGAAGTTATAAATTTAATCTAAATATAGATTGCCATATTTTCTAAGAAATTCAGCTTCTTCTTGTCTAGATCTCTCTAAATCTTCCTGAAAAGCTCTTTCCATCCAAGCATAAACTTCTCTAACAGATTCGCAATTAGAAATATCTATAAGACGCAAAGTTCTAGGAAGATTCAAGTCAGAAGGAAGAGGGGTTAACCTAGACTCGCTATCTCTTTGATTCATATTAACAAATACACTAAACAATATTAATATCTTTCTAAATAGCCCTGCTCGGATTCGAACCGAGGTCTCAGCCGCCAGAGGGCTACGAACTTGACCAGCTATTCTACAGGGCTCTCTATCCCAAAACAATAAAAACAGTATTTAAGGATTTCCAAGAGCAAATTATAAAAAACATCTAACAAAATACTTTTTTGCATAAAATTTTATATAGTAGTAAAGCTTAAAACAAAATATGGAAGAAAGAATAGAGGTTCAGGCACAAATATTACAAGAAGAATCTGAAAAAAATGGAAAAAATAAAGCAACAAAGGAAGAAATAAATCACATCATAAGAACAATCTCTCCAGGAACTAACTTCAGAACTGCTTTGGAAGGAGTAGTTAATGCAAAAAAAGGAGCAATCATCGTTGTAGAAATAGAAGGAATAAATTCAATTCTTGATGGAGGTTTTAAAATTAACAGTAAATTCACACCTCAAAAAATTGTAGAGTTGTCAAAAATGGATGGAGCAATTACACTTTCAAAAGACATGAAAAGAATCACACAGGCAAACGTAATGGTTTATCCTGATAAAAAAATATCTACTAAAGAAACAGGAACTCGTCATAGAACTGCAGAACGCACAGCAAAAATGATGAATACTTTAGTCGTAACAGTATCCGAAAGAAGAAATGAGATAACAGTTTATTACAAAAACTTCAGACATGTAGTAAAAAACGTTAACGAATTATTAAGAAAAGTCAATGAACAAACTCAAGTTATAGAAAAACAGAGAGAACTATTTGATTATAATGCCGAGAAATTAACACAAATGGAGTTGAGAAATTATCCTAATTTAGAGCAAGCCTCTGTAGTTATACAAAAGGGCAGGCTTATAGAGAAAATGGCTAATGACGTTAAAGTCTTGGAATTAGGCAATGAAGGAACTATAATCAAAACAAGACTAAAAGAATTAACGGCTAATATTGAAAAAGAAGTAAATTTAGTTATAAAAGACTATACTAAAATTGATTTGAAAAAATCAAGAATCTTAGTTAATGGTCTTTCATATGAAGAACTTATAGATTCTGAAAATATAGTAAAATCTCTTGCATATGAGATAGATAAAAAAGTAGAAAAAATAAGGGGTTGGAGGATATTATCTAAAACATCGTTGGAAGAATCAGACATAGCAAGATTAACAAAGGAGCTAACAAGTCTAGGAAAAACAATCCATTCAAACATAAGCGTATATAAAGAAATAATCGGCGAGGAAAAATCAAGGGTTTTCAAGGAAGAAATAGACAATATTAAGAGAACTTATTTCTCCTAACATTTAAAAAGCATAAAATCACCCCTTATAACATGAAACGCTCGTCAAGACGTTGGAAGAAAAAGGGTCAAATGCGATGGAAATGGCAACGCAAGAGACTAAAGAAAGAAAAGAGAAAGAGAAAGATGCGTAGAGCAAACACTGCTTAATAGTATTCTAACTAGTATATCCAAGCATAAAGAACAAACTACTTAAACGATTAATATACTTGTAAACTTCAGGACGCAGTTTACCATCGCGAAGCATCTTAACAATAAAAGTTTCAAGTTCACGACAGCGAACACGACATTCATTAAACCAAATACTATTTTGATTAGTAAATCTCACAAACTTATTAGGTGGCTCACCTAAAGAGTCTATATAATCTTCAAGCTGTTTTAAATCATCCGCAGTAATTGGAGCATTCAAACATTCACCAGGGCAATTTGCAATTTCCCCACAAGCCTGCCATAATTTCTGCTGAACTTTCTTTAAAAAGTCAGAGTGTTTAGAATCAAGAAATAAAGCCATATCAAGAGCACCTTGTAAACTATCTATCTTACCATTAACAATAACCATCAAATCATCTTTACTATAAAGTTTACCAGCAAAATCTTTAGTAAATCCTTCATCACCTGTAGAAGTATATACCTTTACCACGAATATCACAAATAAAGTCAATATATGAAGATTATGTCACCACAATAATTATATCAAAAAAACTTTGCATCTTGATAGGGGTTTTTTGGATGCTCGGAGTGATATCAAGCACTATGACATATCAAAAATAATGAATGAAAACACACAAATCTTTA
>CAYIGE010000106.1:0-3435 GCA_964362835.1 Candidatus Woesearchaeota archaeon | reverse complement strand
TTGGACAATTATCTCATTAAAGAACTTTGACATCTCCTCTGCTCTATCCTTGAAGTACTCTACCATCCGGGGCATTTTGACAATGGGAAGGTCTAGTTGTTTGATCAATAACTTACAAACTTCCGACTTGCCGGAGCCATCTGCTCCATCAATTATTAGTTGAACAGAGTTTATTTTTGAAGGATCTTTTTTATTGCGTTTTGCAAGAGCAATCATCTCAACAGGGTAATGAGTTAGGAATGTAGGTTGGATTATTTTGGGACGTGCTACCCTTTTGTATAATTCATCTAATAAAGCGCCATAATGTTTGCAGTCATAAATATTGACTCCTTGAATTTTATTATCATGTATAGCTTTTTTTAATTTGTTAAAATCATTTGAAATATTGATATCAATTCCAGATTCTTTCAGAACTAAATCTCTAAAGGTTACTCTTTTGAAAGGTGTTTTTAGAGATATTTTATTTCCCCTATAATCTATTGAATCTCCCAGATTAAGTTCTTTTCTTAACTTATCAAAGAGCTCTTCTGTAAACTCCATGTGAAACTCATAATCTTTGTATGCTGCATAGTATTCCATCATAGTAAATTCTGGGTTGTGCTGATGGTCTATCCCCTCGTTTCTGAAATTTTTACAGATTGTAAATACCCTATCTATTCCCCCAACTACTAGACGCTTAAGATATAATTCTGGAGAGATAGATAAATACAAATCAATGTCTAAAGCGTTGAGATGAGTTTTAAATGGTGTAGCTGAAGCTCCGCCGTACATTGATTGTAAAGTAGGTGTTTCGACTTCAACAAATTCTTTTTTTCTTAACAAATCTCTGACGCAATTTATTATTTTTTCACGAGTAAGAAAAACATTCTTGACATTTGGGTCCATCATCAAATCAATATATCTCTTCCTGTATCTTTCTTCTTTATCTTGAAGACCGTGCCATTTTTCAGGCAGAGGGAGTATAGATTTTGTGAGCATAGTTATTTTATTTGCTAGGACCGATAACTCGCCTCTTTCTGTTCTCCATATTGTGCCTTCTACTCCGACTATGTCTCCAGTGTCAAAATATTTTTTAAAGAAACTCATTGTTTTTTCTGGGGTTTCTCCGGATTGAAAGGCTATTTGTATTGAACCTAATTTATCTTTAACAACACCAAAGGCTATTTTTCCGAAATCTCTTATAGTTAGAAGTCTTCCAGCAATTACTGCTTTTTTCTTTGATTTTGAGCCATTCTTAAGAGATTTATTTGATTCTTTGAGGTCTTCTGAATAGTCTTTTACTTCAAAATCTTGGGGATATGGATCTATACCTTCTTTCTTTAAAGAGGTTAACTTCTTTAGACGCTCCTGTATTATTAGTTCTTCTCTACCCATAGCTTAACGTGTTAAATATGATTTATATTCATTGCTATTGAGAAGATTAACTAAATAGCTCTTTAAAGAAATTAATTAATGGGCTGAATATTTTGCCTAAGAAGGATTTAGGAGCTTCAATAGGATTTTGGTTTTCGCCATTGCCTGCAAGTTCAGCAAGACTATCAGGTTCTGCCCAGATGACATCTTTTTCTGCGTTAACAATTTGCTTTGCGAGTGCTTTTTCTTTGCCTTCGGGTACGGCTACAATACCTGCGTAAATAGAAGATAACCAGCTATCAACTGTTTCACAAGTAGTTCCTTTTTCAGTTTCTGTACAGATTTTTTGAGTAGTCAATTTAAGGTCATATTTTGCTAAAATTGCTTCAGCTTCTTTCTGAGTTGTGCCTTCGGTGAAGCTGAAAATAATCTTACCTGGAACAATGTTCTCTGCATTAAATGCCTTAAGCATTCTTTCTTCCTTTTGTTGTGCAGTTTCTTCTATGATAGGTTTTCCGTCAACCTGAGCTAAAGCTAAAGAAGTGGAAACTAGTAACATAGCTACTACGAGTACTAAGTATCTATTCATAGAATTGCTACATAAAATATGTTTATAAAAGCGTGGTTAGCTTCTGATTCATTAGAAGTTATGTCTGAGTGTCTCCTGAAAGAACACATTGATATAAACATGCTTAAATTTTTCCTGAAAGCAAAATTTAAATACTATTTATATGAAATTGGGATATGGAAGACAGCACTGATGAGAGAGATGCTCGTGTTGAGGACGAAGACGATGATGAAGAGGAAGAAGAGGAAGAGAGTTTTTGATTTAGTTTGTTAAAAGTCCATTACTCTGAAATCTCTGAAACCTTGGAATTTTTCTTCTCTTTCTTCAATGTTTCTTATTAGCGCGTGCTGGGGTCCTGTTTTGCATACAGCAATCATTGAATTTACCTCGTTCATGTTTCCTTCAATGAAGACTTCTACTTTGCCGTCTCCTATGTTTCTAACAAAACCCCTTACTCCC
This sequence comes from Candidatus Woesearchaeota archaeon, assembly GCA_964362835.1. Taxonomy (GTDB): domain Archaea; phylum Nanobdellota; class Nanobdellia; order Pacearchaeales; family GW2011-AR1; genus SICU01. The sequence continues at coordinate 1,055 of CAYIGE010000106.1, read as the reverse complement.
AATTTTTCTGCATTTTCTTTAATAAATCGGTTAAAGAATACTGGCTGAATTGCCCCTTGAACTGTTACCCTAATACTCTTTTTCATGGTTTTACTATTATTCGTGAGTTAATAACTATTTGTTTTCTACAACCTTACCTATTAAGTTTTCTACGCCTTCCTCTTTGCGCACTTGGGAGAAGCTTTCATCAACTAATCTTATGTGGGGAACATTATTCCAATCTAGACTCAAGACTTTTGCTGCTTGTTTATCCATGTCTAAAGGTTTGCCTGTAATTATGAATCCGTAATCCCCTGCATCAATTACAGCTAAATCGGGCATTTTGCACTTTAATATATCATGGATTTGATACTTTAAAGGGTGCTCTTTTAGTTTGTTCTTAGTTCTTGAGAAAAATCCTCTGTACTTATATCCCGGAAATGCTCCAATCATAGTATCTAGAGATGCAGTCATTCCAAGTTCTGCGTGTGACCTGACAGGCGTTGCAGTTATAATAAAGCTGTTAAGAAGTAATTCTGGGTAATGAATTGACTGAAAGCGTAAGAATTCTGGATTTTGTATTTCTACAGATGAGGATTCATTTAGGTCTATCAAACCAAGACTGTATCTTTCTGCTAGTCTTGTAAATCCAAATTCATCAAACAAATCTCTTGTTTCTGCTCCGTTGCAACCTTCTGCTAAGATTATTTCTGAGCCGGGGTTCTTGTGAGCTACACAAAATTGGATTATTGGCTCTAAAAACTCTATTTTTGTGGAATTTTCTGGTTGTCCTGGGACTATTTGGACTTTAATGACGATGTTCTTGTGTTTCTTTAACTCTTCTTGCAGTTTTATAAGAGTAAAGACTTTAGGAATTGTTTCATCATAACTCTTTAATCTAACAGCTAATCCCTTGACCATTGAGAAACTTTAGGTTTAGAGTTTTTAACTATTGTTGTGGTTGATATGTAGTTGTTTATTGATTAAAAAGAACTCCTTGTTTTATCTATTTTATCTTTTAATAGTTCTCTAATATAATCTGGTACAGTTTCATCGTATTCTTTAAGGAATGCGGA
>CAYIGE010000105.1:0-3464 GCA_964362835.1 Candidatus Woesearchaeota archaeon | reverse complement strand
AATATGGCTCTATCCTTATTCCTTTTTTGATAAAGTAAAGCATTGGTATTTGAGGAGAAAGAAATGACAATAAAAGTTGGTGGAAAAGTAATCTGGAATAGTAAATTCATGAAGTGTTGTAAATGTGGAATAACTGAAACATTAACAACTGACGATACAATAGATTGGTATTGTGACGATCATTATATGGAAAAGAGGAAATTTAGAAGATGAATTGTAAATATTGTGAGTGTGAATTTGAAAGAGAGCTTGTACACATAACACTTCCTATTGGAGAAGAGTATGATTTTTGCACTACGAAATGTATGAGATCATATTTATCAGACATCGGATTTGATGGAGAATTTACATACAGGTTTTTAAGCTTGAAGGTTGTAGGATGAAGAAGACAGAAAAAGATGGATTAATTATTCAAGTCTTAATGAAATACTATGTGGAGGACGAAAATGATTATAGAACTCTGGAAATTTGATGGATGGGGAATCATTGTAAAGGAAAGGACAGGATTGGTGTTTTCAAACCAAACTAATGGATTGGCATGTGAACATCCATTACAAGAAGGATTTTTTTTACCTTTGGAGAACTACATTTACGAAAAGTATGAGGATTCTCTTGGTGATTTTACATGTGGAGAGGAAGGACTTTTGAATATCTTTGGACGTGAAAAGTTGCCATTTATGTTGGATGAAGATTTGAAAGAGGAGAATACAGAAGCTTGGGTTCATATTAAGATTATGGACAATGAAGACTATTTCTGGAAACGATACTCTGGAAAGAAGGCAATACTGACTTGGGAGAATAGTGATTAATGTGGTGGATGATCTTGTAGTTGTTCCGCAATGGAAAGATATGAAGAAAAAATGAATAATATATCAGAAGATGAATGGGAGAGAATCTTTCAACTCAGAGACGGATTTGTAAAACAAATAACAGGAAGAACACTTTATAGATACCAGAAGAAGTTTAGCAATAAGATAATACGGTCTGCGTTGAATAACACAGGGGAAACGATAGTCAGCGAATGGACGAGACAGTGTGGAAAGACGACAAGTGTGACAGATACTGTAGCTTTTCTTCTCATGTTTTACTTTATTCTCTGTGAGAAATTCAAGATAATAACAACAAAGAAATACAATATTGGGTTCTTTGCACCACAAATTGAACAGAGCAGGACAGCTTTTAATATGCTTAGAGATTTTCTTAAGCAGTGTGAAGGAAAAGGATTTGAGTTTAAATTTGATACGTTTAATGGAACCACAATTAATATTGTAAGTGAAAAATATCCACCAAGAAGTGTGTATTGTTTTACAGCAAGTCCAACGAGTAAGCAGGAATCAAAAACATTGAATCTTATTATTTATGATGAGAGTCAAGAATTGATAGACAAAGTTGTAGATAAGGCAATCAGTCCGATGGGAGCAAGTACGAATGCTCCTGAAATTTTTATTGGAGTAGGAGGATATAGAAAGTGTAGGTTTTTAGACCTTTTAGACAAACTTCCAGCGGAAAATAAGATTATTATTCCCTATACGAAAGTTTTGGAAGAAAGGGAGGAGCTTTATAAAAAAACAGGAGATGATACTCACCTGAATTATCAGAGACATATCGACAAGAGATTGAGGGAGATCGGAGAAGATAGTGATGAGTTTAAAACTCAGTATAAACTTATTTGGATTTTGGAAAGAGGTCAATTTGTAACATACGACCAGTTAATGTCGTTAGAAGAGGAATACCAGATTGAAGAAGCTTATGGGAGAGGAACAGTATTGTATGGTGGAATTGATTGGGGGAAAGCACATGACAGTACAGTTTTTACGATTGTTGATGAGAGTTGTAAAATTATAGAATGGTTTGAGTGGACAGGAGATGATTATGCAAGTCAGGTTGAAGAGATTATGTATCTCATCCAATATAAGTATCATGGATTAAAAGTTATTTATTGTGATAGTACAGGGACACAAGACATGGCTGTTGATATTCTTCGGCAGAAGTTAAGAAGCATACAACACTCGGCGAAATTAGAGGATGTTAATTTCACAGCGAAATCGAAGGATGAGATGTTTAAAAACTTAAGCAGACTGATGAGTGATAAATTTGTTGGTGGAAATCTTGTACAAAGGGCAATTTTTAGGTTTCCAAAGAAGGAGAGTGTGAATAAGGAGCGATTTATTAGGGAGTTATTAAACTTGCAGAAAGAAGTTAAGAATGAACTTTGGAGATGTCAGGCTCCCTCTGGACCAGAGTTCCATGATGATTATGCTTGTAGTATTGCTCTTGCTTGTTTAGCATTTCTTCCGAGAATTGAAAGAGGATCAGAATATTCTCCGAGTATTGGATAGGTATAACTATATAATTAACTACAAAAGTTTTAAAAATGAATTTTTAAGATTCTTAAATACTCATTGTCATGAAAATCCTCGGACTAGACGTCACAAAGGCGAATCTAGAGAACAAGCAAATCATAAAAATAGAGTATGCTCCCTCAATAAATTCTAGTGAGGTTTTAATTACTGAACAGTTTAAAGGAGAGGTTGAGAGAAAAGAAAAAACTTTTCCAAAAGACTTAGGTGAAGAGCATCTTTTCGATTTAAAACAGGTTGAAGACCTTTACAAAAGTTTTGGATTTGTAACTGGGGTTGTAGATAAATATGTTGATTTTATTGTTGGTTCTGGGTATTATTTGAAGACACAAAATGGAAAAGTAAAAGAACTCATAGAGAGATTTTCTGAAGACAATGATTTTCAAACACTCTTGAGAGCGTGGGTTAAAGAGGCATTAATCAAAGGAACTGGATACTTAGAAATGAGTGGTATGGAAAACGAGGAACCCACTGGTTTCAAAATTCTTGATGCAAAATGGATGTATATTAAAAGAAATAAATATGGAGAAATTGAAGGTATTAACCAGATCAAATTTGACAAGAGGGGAACAAGTTTAGGTGCAATTGGACAAGGAGATTATATTTCTTTTAAACCTTACGAGGTAGCTGTTTTACGACTTAATGTTGTTGGCGACAATGTTTATGGCTTAGGCATTGTCGCACCAGCGTTGACTATGATTGACAAACTTTTAGGATTACAAAAAGATATGCATGTAATGATTCACAGGAAAGCGAATAGTCCTATTCATGCCAAAATTGGTAATGATAAATATATGCCTAAAGGTAGCGATGTTACAGCATTTGGTAAGAAACTAGAAACGATGCATAACAAGAATGAATGGGCTACTGATTGGCTTGTTGATATGAAAGTTTTAGATTTTGGAAGTATTGGAGAAAAATTTGAAGTAGCTTTAAAACATGATGAAGATATGTTATTCTTTACATTCCAAGTTCCTGAAGTTTTGATGGGTAGAGGAAATATTGCTGAAGGACTTGGAAAAGTAAATATGCAAGCTTTCGAGAGAAGGATACAAAGTCTCAAGGAAGAAGTTGAAAAGCCATTACAACAACAACTATTTAGAA
>CAYIGE010000104.1:0-3474 GCA_964362835.1 Candidatus Woesearchaeota archaeon | reverse complement strand
GGAGAGCGATTAGTTCCAGTTCCGCTTCCTGCCTTAAACAAGTTAGCTTCAGCAACCTGAACAGCCATTATAGAGTCCATGTTATCTTGAATACTTTGTATGAAACAAGCAGAACATTGAGGCCTGTCCATAGTCTTTTCAGAATGAATTATCTTATCAGTATCAGAATCCCATACATAAGCAGAAACTCCTCCTGCATTTTTATCATAACCTTGAATTCCAACATTAAACCATACAGGAGAGTTAAAAACAGCAAGTTGGTTTAAACAAATAGAAGCAACCTCATCACCTAAAGAATCAGCATACTCCTGACTAAAATATTTCTGCTTAACTGCTTGGCGAGAAATAAATTTAGAAACACGTACAATTAATTTTTCAATCGAATTCTCTCTTTCATTCTTTGCTTGGTCTCCCCAAAAATATTTACTTGCAACAACTTTCAAAGCAAGAGCACTCCAAAAATCAGGTCTTGCAACATCTTTCTGAGTGAATACAAGTTTCCCCATATCATCAGTGACTGCAACATCTTCAGTTATCCAATTTATGGAATCTCCATACATATTATATTTGAATGGGTTTTTTCCAAGTTCAGTAAAATATCTTTCAACTAAAGAAACAGATTGAGAAAAATTAGAAGCATGTCTCAATTCAAAAGGAACAACGTTAGATACAGACTCTCCAACACCATTTTCTTCAAATTCCATTTTTTTGTTCCTCTTTTTTATCGACGGCAGAAAGAGCAAAAAGCAATTTAACAATCTGCTTCAACACCACAATCAAATTCTATATTTAAACTTTTAGATAATTTACAGCATAGATGATTAATTTTTTAGTAGTAAGGTTCGTTTTGAGAAAAATATTAGTTATCACTATCAAGTATGTTTAAATAACTGCAAAGGTTAGTAACAACATGAAATTAAAACTTGTAATTGGTTTAATAATTGTAATTATTATCGGAGCAACTATATTTTATTTGTTTAGTAATTCAAATGAAAAAGTGTCTTTCGAAACAATTTTAGCTGAAGCTTATACAAATCATGATAGTGCAAAAGATTATGTGATAAGAGAAAGTTCAGAATGGGTTAATTTATGGAATCTAACTTATAAAGTGCAAGAAGCTCCACAAATTCCCCAAGTAAACTTTAATGAAGATATGATTATTGCCGTGTTTGAAGGTTGGCATAATACGGGAGGATATTCAATAGAAATTGTAAAAATAATTGAGAAAGAAAATTCAATAAATGTGTATGTTGAAGAGAGATTTCCAAAGCCGGGAGAAGTTGTAACCCTAGCAGAAACAGCCCCCAGCCACATTGTTAAAATTAAAAAGACCAATAAACAGGTTATATTCAAAAGAACATGAACTCACTATTAAATGACCTAGCATCTTTATCTGAAATTCCACCTTATTTATTAACAATAGTTCTCGCATGGTCTCTTTTCTGGAAAGCTCTTGCACTTTGGAAATCAGCAAAAAGAGACAGTAAGGGCTGGTTTGTAGCCATTCTCATAATAAACACAATGGGGATATTTGAAATCCTTTACATCTTCCTGTTTTCAGAGATAAAATTAGATGACAAAAGTAAAAACAAGAAAACAAACAAGAAGTCATCAAAAAATTCAAAACTTAATTTAAAGAGTAAAAAAGGATTTCTAGAATAAAAAACAAACTACTTACTTATAAAAAAATCTTTCTCTAACAATTTTACCGTTTTCCCAATTCTGAACTGCAACTTGAGATGATTTCTTTCTTTGCCCACCTTTAAAGGTAATATCCATGTCCCAATAATTCATCACTGTTTCCCCATTATCTGTAAATGCAGTAGCATTAAGATTCATTCCATGGAATTTTTCTACATTCTGCATAAATTTTATTTCAAACTCTCTATTAACCTTTTTTCCAATTCTTGGTTCTTCAGAATTCTCCTGCATAATAACATCATCAGCATAAAACTTCTCAAATGCTTCCATTGCCTTACCAGCGAGAATCATATCATTCATCTCTTTAACATTTTCTTTTATTCCCATCAATTTCACCCGATATTAGAGTACTTAAATGTTTGCCGATATTTTTATCAATTTAGGCGTATTAAACGACTACTCCTAACCCAATATTTTCAAACCTCAACAATCATATCCACTAAACAACCAGGAGAAACCCATTCTTCTTGTTTGTAGACATCTTTGCCTGTGAAATCTTCCCATTCACTAGCTAAAGTATTTATCTTTTCAGTATATTCGAGTTTTAAACTTTCTTCAAGAAAGTCAAATGGGCAGAACTTGAATATATTGCTTCCACCTTTCCAAACTGCTAACTCTACCATCGCGATATCATAGTTAAATGTAACTCGTGGAGCTGCTTCACCAACAATCTCTCCAACATTTACAATTTCCCCATCCTTAAAATTTAAATTAACTAAATGCTCAAATGAAACAATATATTCAGAACCTGGAGGATAGATATTGATACCCCAATCTTTTGTGTGTTCAAAATAAGAAACTCCTACTTTTCCACTGATTGGGGCTTTTACTTGCGTTTTAAGAGGTACAAAAAACCAGTATTCTATTGTTCCGATAGAATCTTTAAGGTATTTATCTTTTGAGCCGAAGTCAATAAACGCCTTGTCATTTGACACGCGTCCATCATCAAACAACAATTTTTTAGTGAATATGATGTTTCCTGCTTTATTTGTTTGTTTATTCAGAGGTTCAATATTAACTCCAAAATTATGTAGTACTGGTTTTAATTCCTTCAAGGCGCTTTCTTCAGGTTCAGTTATTTTCTGTCCATTAGTTAATTCGTTATTAACTACCGTGCTCTCAAGAAGATTCGCACGCCTTTCTTTCTGCCATTCATAATGATAACACCAATCATCTTCACACATGAATAGGTATAAAGAATACACCGCACCAATGACAATTAGAACTCCAATAACAATCAATAAAATAACAAAGCTCTTTTTCATTTACAATATAAGCAGAGCCATTATAAAAACTATTTCCTTAGCAAAAAGGATTTTTAGAATAATCTTGTCTATATCCGAAAGCAGAACCATACCCTTTACTTGCTAAATATTTTCTAGCAGAATGCTTTTTAGCAAAATAATGTAGATTGATTTCAATTTTGCTTAAATCAACAGGTTCTGCTCGGGAAACAAAGCCCATCCATTGTAAAACGCGAGATAAAACGCTTCTGCCTCTAGAAGCATCTAAAGATTGATCTCCAATCTCTAAAATTTCAATTTTTCCATATTCTGACCTAGTATCTACAACTACAAATCGAGTTCCTTCACCAGGTTCATATCCAACCTTAACTTGAAGAGCATGAACTCCATCTCTATCAAGAGCCTCATCTAATCCTTTCATAAATTTCCTATTACGCTCTATTTTAAATTGATTAGTATCAAGTTTTTTTATAGGTATCATAAATAAAAAAAATATTGAGGCTATTTAAGACTTACTACAGTCATTATT
>CAYIGE010000103.1:0-3476 GCA_964362835.1 Candidatus Woesearchaeota archaeon | reverse complement strand
TTTTTTGTCTGGAACAGATATTTCAATTTCTCTGTCAAATCGTCCAGGACGCCTTAGTGCTTGGTCTATAGAATTTACTCTGTTTGTTGCACCTATGACTATGACTTTGCCTCTTGATTTGAGACCGTCCATCATAGTGAGTAATTGTGAGACCACTCGGCGTTCTACTTCTCCTTGAGTTTCTTCTCTCTTTGATGCGATTGCGTCTATTTCGTCAATGAAAATAATTGAAGGAGCATTCTTTTCTGCTTCTTCAAATAAGTCTCGTATTTTTTTCTCTGATTCTCCGTAAAATTTGGAAATTATTTCAGGACCATTTAGTAAAATGAAATTAGCTTCTGATTCGTTTGCTACTGCCTTTGCTAAAAGTGTTTTACCAGTCCCTGGAGGTCCATGTAAGAGAACTCCTTTTGGAGGTTCTATTCCTAAACGGTCAAATACTTCGGGATGTTTTAATGGTAACTCTACCATCTCTCTGATTTTGTGGATTTCTTCAGTTAATCCTCCGATATCTTCATAAGTTACTTCCGGGATTGATTCTTCTTCTACGTTTGTTGCTTTTGGATTTACAGATAATTCTGTGTCTTCTGTGATTACAACTGGTTGTGATGGTGTTGTAGAAATTATTTTGAATCTTATATTCTGGAAACCTAACCCTCCTCTGAATAAATCTTGTAAGTCTTCAAATGCTTCGTTTATGTCGTGAGTTAGGTCTCTTCTTCTTTGAGCTCCGCCTAAAGAAACTAAATCTCCTTTTAGAACTGCTCTACCTAACAAACCCGATTTGAATGCTTCTGGGTCTCCTTGAACGACTATTCCTGGTTGTGCTGGCGATATAGTAACTCTTTTTGCAGGTTTGATTTGAGCTTTTTTGACTGCGACTTTTTCACCTATTCCAGTTTTAGCATTCTTTCTTGTTAGTCCATCAATACGAATTATACCTTCCCCAATGTCTGCGGGGTATGAGCGGTCTATGATTGCAACTGTTTCTCTTTCTCCTTGAATTGAAACTATATCTCCTCTGTTGAGGCCTAGAGCACGCATTACTTCAGTGTCTATTCTAGCAATTCCTTTATATGCGTCGTCTTGTAAGGCCTCTAGTACTTTTAATTTTATTAATTTTGGTGGTTCTGCCATTGTGTTTTTTCCGTTGTTTAGTATTTATATATCTCTATCCTTTACTTGTGGTATCCTCCAAACCTCAAGCTTAATCTGTGCATGTCTTCAAAACATAATCTTACCATGCTGTCCATTGTCTGCTCCTGATGGTTCATAAATTCTACGATTTCTTTTGGTATACTTATTGCGTGGCTGTTCCCTATGATTCTCAATTTGACATTGTAAGTTTTATCTTTTATATTATTGAAATTTTGCATGTTGTTTAAGTCTGTTGGATGAATTATTTGCTCTTTGCAGTTTTTGCATGAAACTGCTCTGACATCAAACCCGTTTTTATTTACAATGGATTTTTCCATTTTGTTATTGCAGTGTTTGCATAGGATTGTGTTGTCAAATATATCTGTCATTGTATATCTTCTATGTATATACGCAAAGAGATATACTATTTAAATGTTTCTCATTTAAATAGTGTTTGTGATGAATTGATTAGGTTTTTAAACATTTGAATTATGATATTATGTGAATCGTTTTTTTGTACAAGTTAAGAGGTTTTGGACTTTCTTGAAACGGGATACTTGGCAGTCTTGGTTAGTCTCTCTGGTTTTGGCTTTTCTTTTTATTAAATTTATATTTTTTCCTCTATTGAGCTGGATATTTTTAACTTCATTACCGCTCGTTGTCGTTGAGAGTTGTTCTATGTATCACCAAGATAATTTTGATTCATGGTGGGACAGAAATGGCGTTTGGTATGAGGAGCATGGGATGAATAAAGAAGAGTTTGAAGCAATTTCTTTTAAGAATGGTTTGAATAAAGGAGATATAGTTCTCGTTTCGGGAAGGGGTTCTTACGAACAAGGGGATATTTTAATATTTAATTCACAATACAAATATCCTTTGATTCATAGACTTATTAGAATTGATCCTTATGACACTAAAGGAGATAATAATTTCGCCCAGTTACCTGGAGAGTTAGATATTCAGCAAGACCAGTTTGTGGGAAAAGCTATTGGTAGAATTCCGGGAATTGGGTGGATAAAGTTGATATTCTTTGAAGGTGCAAGGCCTGCGGAACAGAGAGGGTTTTGTAAGTGATGAGAGATGTCTTGAAAAACGGGAAAATTAGTAAACTTGCTGGAGGAGATACGGGACATGCTTTTCTTCTGGAATATAAAGGTAAAAAATATGTTTTAAGAAAATTTGAAGATGAAAAGACTGCAGGATATTATTTTGAGTTGTGTAAAAAGTTACAGGGTCATGGTTTCCTGCCGAAGATTTATTTTAAAGAAGGAAAAAATATAGTCTTTGAATATATAGAAGGTAGAGACTGCAGTAAAAAAGATGCTCTTAAAGTTGCATTCCAAGTTGGTAAAATTTGTGCTTTGACAAATAAAGCTACTTCTGATAAAGACTATAATCTTGATGAGAGATTTATTTCATATATCAAAGACCTTGAAAATAATAGTCTTATTGATAAAAGTGGGTATTCTATTGCATTAAAAATGTATCATGATTTGAAGAAAAAAATTAATCCAAAAATGGTCATAGATGCTAATGACGTTTATCCAGAAAACTTTAGATTAAGGGATGGAAAAGTCTATCTTGTAGATATTGAAGCTATAAAGCCCATGATAAAGGGTTTTGGGATTGCAAAGTCTTTTGTTAGATGGTTTAGAACTCCAAAACAACGCCAAAATTTCAAAAAAGGTTATAGTTCTGTAAATTCTATCTCTTTTTTAACTGAAGATTATCTTACCTTTCTTTACCTTAATTTTTTGGCTAGAAGTATTTCTATTAAGATAAGACTTAAGACAAAATTAAACCTCAAAGATATTGAAAGATTTAGGTCTTTAATCTGCTAATGTTTCGGAAACCGAAACATTAATATACTTTTAAGCGATGGATTTTTTGGATTTGAAAAATAATGGAATTTTGTTCTAAATGCGGCGGAATGTTACTGGTTGAAGGCGATAAGGCTCCTACTTGTGCTAAGTGCGGACATAGATATAAGGGAAAGTTGAAGATTCAGTCTTCTGAGAAGATTTCTGTTCCTGATAGGGTTGCTGTTGTAGATGAGTCCAAGCTTAATACATATCCGATTATTGAGATAAAATGTCCTAGTTGCAAGCAGAAAGAAGCTTATTTCTGGACTATGCAGACTCGTTCGTCAGACGAATCAGAGACTAAGTTTTACAAGTGTGTTAAATGCGAGCATACTTGGAGAACATATAGATAATTGATTCTATTTTTGATGTAAGAAGCTAACGTTTAAAAATGATTTTAACTGCCTTTAATTGTACGAGTAAGGCCTCGTAGCTCAGCCTGGTTAGAGCACCGGCCTTTTAAGCCGGGTGTCGGGG
>CAYIGE010000102.1:0-3493 GCA_964362835.1 Candidatus Woesearchaeota archaeon | reverse complement strand
GTATCATTAGAAGTAACATTAACTTGGAGAAAGCGTGGAGCTATAAAAGTATTTGTCGATTGAGTTGGAGATGTATAATTAATGCTAGGATTAGTGCCATCGAAAGTTAGTGTATAATTAGTGCCGTTAAACACATTATTATTTGAGGAGTCATATGCTTGATAGTTCCATGTATACACAGCATCGCGGGGTAGTGTAAATGAAAGATTAGCAATAGCGTTGGCCAAACCAATCGTAGTAATGTTGGTCCCCACTGTAGAACTAGAATTCCAAATATAAAGAGTCGCATTAGTGATATTAACGTTATCGCTGACATTCGCTGCAAAATAAACAGGATTTATCGAAACAAAACTATTGTTAGAAGGATGAAGCAAAGTAACATTAGGAACGCCAGAATCAATTGTCACAGTTCTATGATCAGTCTGATTTTTGTTTCCAGCAGTATCAACAGTATATCCTCTAAAGATATGCTGCCCAGTCGACAACGAAGTAAAGTTATTATAATATTGGTTTGCAGTTGCATTATAAAGTGCCTTAATTTCACTTAAGCTCAAAGACCTATTGAAAATAACCAATTCATCAACAGACCCATTTAAAGGCCATACTCCTGTAGCTTCAGTGCCAATCCTTAAGTCATACAATGCACCTAAATTTCCTCCACCTTCAAGATTACTAGCTTTTGCAACTCCTACAACATAGATTGTCTTGTTATTGCCTGCCCTTACAAGAGTAACATAATTCCAAGCGTTTAAAGTTAAAGAGCTGGGTGCTTCTAAATTATCTCCCAAAGAAGCTGTTAAATTACGAGTAATAAAAAAAGCGCTATTATCTGTTTGGACAACAAGCAATGTAGTCCCTTGGGCATTTCTGCCACCATTTGAAAAAGCAGTTTGTATAGCTGGCCCAGTAGACCTTAGATAAACCCATGCAGAGACAGTAAAGTTAGTCCCATCGGTCCAATTAAAGTTATGATTATTTACGCCAATGTCTATATAGTCTCCAGCCCCATCATGCCAGCTAGCATTTCCAAACCTTCCAGTAGAATTAATTAAAGCATTTCCAAAAAAAGTTCCATTATTCCCATATATGCTCAAATCAATCGGCTGTCCCGAAGAATTCAAATCATCCATTCTCATCCAAAGCATCAAATCTCTATCAAAATCAGCAAACGCATAATGCTCGCCATTATCATCAATAGTAGATAGATTAACAACTACAGAATTATGTGATTGAGTACTTGCATTTGCAGGAGTATCTCCTTGAAAAGTAATATTAGGTGCAGCTCCAGACTCTGGATCAATAATCTGGTCAAACTGAACACTCCCCCCCAATATATTTAAATCAAAAGAATCCTGCTCGCCATTTAGTCCGCTTAAATAAACTTTATTATAAACATTATCTGTCAAAGAAGAAAACGAAGCAATAATTTCACTCTTATTATTTTCATAAATATCGATCTTAGGTGCTCCAGAAATAACTTTTGGATAAACAGTAATATCTCTATTCGAGGTCAAATTCTTCTCAAATGTAACCCTCACATAATCGCCGGAAGGAATTGTTTCGGACCAATTTCCGTCCAATTCACGTACAGAATCATAAATGTTAGAAATAAAAGTTCTATTTTCATCAAGATGCAATGCATTTGTGATAACAATAATATTGAATGTCTGATTACTAAGTTGCGGGGCAGTCCAAATCACATAATCGTAAACACCATTTTCATCCAAGTCTAAAATTTCATCTGGAGAAACATATGTATCATTTTCCACCCAATAAATCATTATTCTATTAATATCATCCACACCAAAATCTTCACTTAATTCTGTAAATGCCATTACATTATTATAATGAATCTCTTCTGGCCCAATTATTTTCACACTTTTTCCGTACTCCAAATCCAATTCTTCTGCATATGGAGCAGGAGTTTCATATTGTATATCAATTTCATTAACTGACTCGTTTACCTCTACTAATTCCCCGTTTGAATTATCTTCTTCTATTATAAAAAATCCAATAATTTTAAATAAATTTCTTAATGAGAATCCTTTATTCCCGCCATTTGAATTATATGAATTAAATATTACCTCTCCGTTAATACCTATTGTAACCGTATCATTAGTAGTATATGAGTCATTTAAATCCTCAGAATAAATCTCTTCTTCAACAAGTACAGATGACTCATTATTATCCTCAACACTATCTGTTTTATTTTGAAAATTAAATTCAGAATCATTTAACGCACGATCATCTTCAATAATAATGCTATCGTTAACAATATCAGTTATTTTATCTTCGTAAGTTACTTGCTTAATAACTCTAATATTCTCAGAGTTTTTGGGAATTTCAATTGAAATATTAGATGCATCAGATAATTTTATTCTTTTAACCCATTTTACAGGAGAACCTAAAACAGCACCATATTGGACAATAGAAACATTTACCTCCACTCCAAAATTATCAGAAGCAGTATTTTTTTCAATTGAAATTTTATCAATGATTTCGCTTAATCTATCTTTATCGGCTAATTTTTCAGAGATTACCCTTCCTGATGTTGAAGCATTAAAATATTCAGTTTGAGATAAATACAATAAAAAAATAGATAGAAAAGCCAGAATAATCAATAATTTTTTTAATTGGTGCCCAGTATGCGATTTAGGCAGCCTTTTTCCAATATATTCTGTTGTGATCTTGCCTTTAATTCTCTTAGTAACATAGTAATATGGTCCAAATCTTTTCCCATTTCTAATTATATACTTTTCGTAAACCATCCTCTTTAACCCTAAGAACAGCTGGAAAATTAACTATTTAATTATTACTACCAGTTACCTTACAATTATAAACTAAATTTATTTTTTATTATTTGTAAGGTAACTAAATATTATCATCAGGAATCACTGTGACATCAGAAATAATCTCATTATTTGTTTTTCTAATCACCTTAAGCAAAACATAAACTACAATCAATCCAGATATTAAAGATAATAAGATTATTTTATTCTCCCAAATAAAATCAACTATTTTTGAGTTCCCGCAGCCTTTCAAACATAGCCCTCCGCAATCAATTTCTTCTTCCCCGCTATCCAAAATACCGTTGGAACAGCTCAAAGATTCACATTGATTATCAATCTCGCCATTGCAATCATTATCTATCCCGTCGCAAATTTCAGCTTGTGGAACAACGGAATTCAAACAAACACTCCATCTCCCAGATTCACAAACCTGTATTCCATTCTGACAAACACCAACCACATTTTGGCCGCAAGATTGAGTTTCACCAACTTCACATTCATTGCCTTCAACAGAGGAAGTTGTTGACAAAGATCCCACTGCAAAACTTCCTTCGCCAGACGATGCGCTTCCTCCTCCAGCTCCAGATGAACCTCCGCCTCCACCAGCAGAAGCCCCGCCCGTTCCAATTTCGCCGCCAGAATTAATTGGGGGATTTTCCTCCAAAGTATAATTGCTAAATCCAGAAACATCAACTCTATAAATA
>CAYIGE010000101.1:0-3584 GCA_964362835.1 Candidatus Woesearchaeota archaeon | reverse complement strand
TCGCCGAAGGCGATTTGTCCGAAGGACAAACCTTTAGGGTGGGGAGGATGTCATACTAAGAAAAATTAAAGGATATATGACAAAAACCAAAGAACCAAATTATGTCTTAACTTTTTCTAGTGGAATTGCAGCAGTTTTGTTAGTACATTATTTTATTTTATTAAAATTTAATTTACATCCCACGGTACAGGTATTTATCTCATTTATTTTATTTTGGATATGGTTAAGCGTCATTGCTATGCTTTCTAAAAAAACTAAAGGATAAACTTCCATTTTAGCAAATAATATAAATAAGATAAAATTAAGATAAATATGGATACTAAAAAGCCCTTTACTGAAAAAGATTTTCAAAAGAAACTTTCTCCAGAGCAATACAGAATTCTTAGAGAAAAAAGTACAGAGTTGCCATTCACAGGAAAACTTCTTCATAATAAAGAATCCGGAATGTACAAATGTGCCGCTTGTGGAAATAAATTATTTTCTTCAAAAGCCAAATTTGATTCAGGCACAGGCTGGCCTTCTTTTTCAGATGCACTCAAAAATGGAATAGAATTAAAAGAAGATAATTCCATATTAATGAAAAGAACAGAAGTCATATGTAAAAAATGTAAAAGCCATTTAGGACACGTTTTTAACGACGGTCCAAAACCATCATGTAAAAGGTTCTGTATGAATTCTCTGGCTTTAGATTTTAAGAAAAGTTAATTCTCATCAACATAATTTGCTTTTCCAGAAGAAACTAATATGTCTGAAACTTTCGAATCTAGATTGACTAAATCTCCCTTTATGAAAGGACCAATAGGGCTTCCGGACATATCTATAAAAGATTCTACATTCTCACTAAAAATTATCATTTTATTCTCTATTTTACTTTCATTTTTACCATTTAAAATTAGAGAAAGATCTTTATCTCCTTGTTCCAGAGATTTAACTAAACTATCAAAAACTTTCTTTTCAAATTCAAACATAGTTTCATAATCTCTTTTCATAATCCCTGTTTCAGCAGCAACAAAAACTAATTGCAAAAGTTTTTTCTTTCTTCTTAAAATAAGACCTCTAAATATAGCAATGGAATTTTCAAGTTGCTTTTTTGATTCCATGGCAGTATTAGAAAATAAATCACTTTCTCCTTTGGACTCCTCTCTTAACTTTTTAAGATATTCAGAGAAATCAGTCAAAAAGTTTTTATCAATAAGTTGTAATGTTTCTGAATATTTCTCTTTTCTCAATAGTTCATATAAATCATTGTAGGTAAGCATAAAATTTCGAATATATCTCTGCTTATAAAATTAGTTGTGGTCTACATTTTGTCACAAAACCTTTCCAGTTTTGTTCATAGTTTTGTGACTACCGAGAAAATCCATTGCTAAAAGAACACGGACTATATTCCTGGATTTTAACGAGTATTAACAAAATATAACAAACAAACATTTTATATAATAAAAAATCTAATAAGTTATTATGGTAAATTATACATATATTTATTTATTCAGACATGGACAAACAACTTACAATAGAGATAAAAGATTCACTGGTTTTCACGATCCTTCTTTAACTTCATTAGGAAAAAAACAAGCTAGTATTTTAGCAAAAAAACTAAAAAATAAAAAATTCCAAGTTGCATTTCATACAAGATTAAAACGTTCAAAAGATACTTTAAAATATGTCCTAAAATATCATCCTGAATGTAAAAAATTAATTCAAGATAATAGAATAATAGAAAGAAATTATGGATTATTAAATGGCACACTTCATGAAACTTTTATAAAAAAATATGGCAAAGAAAATTTTAAAAGAATACATAGAGATTTTTTTATCCGACCACAAAAGGGAGAAAGTTTTGCTAATGTGGAAAAAAGAGTGTCTTCTTTTATAAAAGATTTAAAAAAATTAATAAATAAAAGGAAAATAAACGTAGCAATTTCCGCACACGGAAATTCAATACGTCTCTTCAGAAAAATAATGAAACGCGCATCAATAAAAGAAGCTTGCTCTTGGAAAATTCCTTACGATAAAGTATTTATTTATAAAATAAAAATTAATTAAATTTGGACTTTCCATTCATCAATAACTTCTTTCACAAATTGCTGTGTAAATTCATATCTTCTCTTAGATAGTTCTTGAGCAGTTTTAGTGTGAAAAGTCTGAGGTTTAAGTTTGAGGGATTTCTCTATCAAAAAGTTTATGCTTGTTCTGTTCTCTCCGCTTTTATATTCTTCATTTGGCGAAATAGATGGATCATACAATGGTTTTCTCCTGAGTTTATCCTCTATTAAACCTCGAGCAATAGCTACGGCCCCGATTTCTTCAAGTCTATCAGCATCTTGAACAATTTTAGCTTCTAAGGTTTCTGGATTTATGCCTTTGCTATATCTATGGACTTTAACACAATAACTTACACTTAGAATCTTGTTTTCAGGAAATCCAATACTCTTCAATATTTCCTTAGACATTTTTGAGCCAAATTCTGCATGGCACACTCCACCTCTGTCATAATCTTTTCCAATATCATGTAAAAGACACCCTGCCCCTACTATTTCTAAATCTCCTCCCTCACGTTCTGAAATATATTTTCCTATATTATATACTCTTATAGCATGATCATATCCATGACTTCCATTTTTACTCTCTTCAGAAAAATAAGGTTTTATGACTTTAAGTAAATCAATCATTTAATCATAATCCGCTCAAGTTTTTTAATTATTTGTATACTTTTATTTACATTGATTTTATTTAAACAATTTAGAAAATAATCTTTCTAGAGAGTCATCTTCAGCTATCTGAATGAATTGATCTAAAGGAATGGGAAAGAAAGATTCATGAGATTTTGAAGAAACTTTTAGTTTTACTCCAGACTCTAAAACTTTTGAGACTGGAATCCATAACCAAGTTTTATATCCCAGTTCATTATTGGAAACAACATACCAAGTATGCATATTAAATTTTCTTTGCATAGATGAATATACCGTCGATTCAACACTATCTATAGGATAGGTTTGATATTCAGTATTTATTTTTCTATCCTTTACATCTACAAAAATAAATCCAAAACTAGGAATTAATATTAGGAAGTCAGGTCTCTTACCTGAATAGTCTTTCCAGAAAGCAGCGGAGAAAACTTTGGTATCTTGCTGTATATAGAGGTAAGGAATGTTATTTTTGTCCAGCCATTTCCTAAATTCTATTTCTGCTTTTTCTCCATTGTTAGATTTGATCTCCATTTTAATTTACATGAAGAATTGTTTTTATTTTTAATTGTAATACATAACATTATTTTCGACGCTAAAATGATGTTTATTTTAACGAAACCTTTATAAACGTTCTATTTCTACTTTAAATATCAAAATGGTAACTGTAATGAGTGCCTTAATGCTTACCGTCGTAAAATCGACAATCGCATATTAAGGTATGAGGTATGCGAAGTTGACTTATTTTTGTAGTAACCCATAATATTCTTTTTTGGAGGTAGAGTGAAACGCAGTTTTAACTGATTAAATCCAGTTGATCCTGCTGGGGGCTGCGGCTATCTGGTTTGCACTAATGCATGCACGTCTTTTTGTTTCTTTGAAATGAAAGGCAAACTG
>CAYIGE010000100.1:0-3666 GCA_964362835.1 Candidatus Woesearchaeota archaeon | reverse complement strand
GCGGAAAGACTGTTGCTGGAATGGTAGTAGTTGAAGAGCTGTTAAAGAAAGGAGGCAATTCTATTGTTGTATTTGATCCTGTTGGGCAATGGACAGGGTTTGTGAAAAAAAATGAGGATAATAGAATGAGAGCATTATACAAAAAGTTTGGATTAAAAGGAACAAAAGATTTTCGTGCAAATATCATAGATATTACTGCTAAAACAATGAATGTAGATATATTATATTATATGAGAAGATCAGGATTAACTGTTTTCAAATTAGATAAATTAACTCCAAAAGAATTGGACAAATTTGTTGATTTGAGTCTTGATAGAATTTATAGAACAAAGTTTTCTGAAACAAGCTCTTTGAGATATTTGATTGTTTTAGATGAGGTTCATAGACTATTGCCTAAATATGGTGGAAAAAAAGCACACATAAAACTTGAGCAGGCTGTTAGAGAATTTAGGAAATGGGGAATTGGATTATTAATGATCTCACAAGTTTTAACTGACTTTAAAGGAGCTATAAGAGGGAATATAGGAACAGAAATACAGATGAGAAGCAGATATGAGGGAGATATAAAAAGAGTTAGAGATAGGCATGGTTCGCAATTTAGTAAATTAATTGCTAAACTTCCTACTGGTTTAGGAGAGGTTGAATGCTCGGATTACAATAAAGGAAATCCTTATTTTGTAGAATTTAGGCCATTGCTGCATTCACCGTTTAGATTGAATGAGAAGCTGTTGCGCCAGTATATTGCGAGAACAAAAATTATTTTAGCTAAAGTTGAGTTGAAGCAGGAGCATATTATTGAGAAAATTAATAGAGGGAGCCTAGTTGAACGTTTGAGAAATCAGCGAATTAAGAATAAAGAAAAGATGAAGAAATAGTTTAGAGAATTGAAGAGATGATGTTCCATTCGAGAACTTAGCCTTGATGCGAAAGAGCCGCTAATATTTTTCCGCATTTCTAAAAATCCAGGAAGCAGAATCAAAATTCCTGGAATTAAAAGAAGTTCGTCTGTATAATCTGCGAGCATTATTCCAGTTATAACTCCTCCCACAAGGGAAATTATCTATGAAGAGAATATTTCCTTAAATATAGAATCAAATATTCTCATTTTATTTGAACTTGCTCATTCTTTCAGCATCTGTAAATGGAAATGGCCTTTCATTTCTAACACCACTAATATATCTAGAAAACTTGTAAAGTTCGGTATTATAATACTCAATAAAATCTGCGATTGTTCTGTTCCTTTTATTTGTAATAAGAACAATAACCCAATGCAATAAAGCTAGAAATCCTGCCAAATAACTCCATAGCCATAAAATTATTCCCGTTATAATTGATACTAAAACTCTGAATAGTGCCTCCTTTCTTTCATTCATATCATTAACAACAAATAAGCATTTATAATCCTTTTGGATTCTATGCCCGAACCGGGGATTCGAACACTGGTTTCTGTCGCGAAAGGGCGGAGCACTTAGTCATTTTGTGGTCAACTCCTCATTTTTATCTTTTCAGTCTTTCCTCCCACTTTTTTGGTGAGCATGATAGTTTGAAGACGAGAAAGTTTAACTAATTTTCGGTTAACACAGAAAATACTTAAATTACAGAGCTTTAATTTTCATATGAAAGATCAACAGCTGTTTAGCAAAGAAGAAGCTGAAGCCCTTTATAAAATAATAAAAGAATATAAAAAAGGTGCTCCAGAAAACGATGAAGAATATTATGATGATTATTACGATGAATATGAAAATCCAATAAAGAAAAAGATAATCAAATCTATTCTAAACAAGATAAGTAATATTGTGCCTGAAAAACAAAAAATAGGAATCGATAAAGATTTCTTGAGGAAGAAGTATCATACTTTTAACAACGAGATAGATGAAAGAGTATATTCAATTATAGAAAAAGCATTTTCCCGGTTGAAAATTATCGAGATAACTTACTTCAATATGGAAAGTGCCGACTTCAGCAAAAGAAAATTGAATGTGTATTATAAGTCAAGTAAATATGTTATAGGCTATTGTCACCTAAGGAAAGACATCAGGAAATTCAGAACGAGCCGAATTGCCTCTGCTAAACTAACCTCGGATAGCTATGAAATTCCTGCAGATTTTGATAAAAATCGATATTGAAAATGGAATCTATAAAACCTAAGCCAAAAGCAAAAATTGAACACTTGATTAATTGGTATCATGGTAATTTTTGTGTGAAACATGAAGGTTCTACAAGGGAGCACTACGAAGAATTAAAAAGAATAGCTTTATCTTGGAGCATTCCAGAAATGACTCATAGAGAATTTTTTTTTAGAATAAGGCGAGAATTAAAATGCAACCCTGATAAGAGAAAATTTGAAGATTGTTCTATCTGTAGAAAGTTAGGAATTCCACAGCTTAGGTTTTGACACTAATTTGTAGTTATTAATACAAACAAGATTTATATAGTACTTTTACCGATAATTATTATGATGAAAAAAGGCTTAGTTTGTTTTGGTAATTGTGTTGGTTTCTATTCTTTAGGTAGTTTTTTAAAGCCTGTAAAGTCTTAAGTTTAGATCGAAATAAAATGCAAGACATAGAAAAAATGAAAGAATCAGAGAATATATTCAAAAACATAGAGCTAACTGGAGAGAGATTTATACAGCAATTTCAACAATTAGCTACTAAAGCTCAGTTGGCAATGAACAGCCAGGTAAATACTTCCAAATTTGAGGCATCTTATGCTCTTTCTGTAACTAAGAAACAAAGAATGCAAACTATGAAGGAAGTTAAAGAAGTGAGAAACGGATTATGGTTGGAGGCTCTAAAGAAATCAAATGGTAATATTAACGTCGCTTCCGAAATTTACGAGAAGCTTTGCGCTTTTCCTTAAACTGTTCTTTAAAGAATCGTTTAACTTCAAAATAGTTTAATTGTGAAGCTTCACCGACAAGCCTTATTCTGATTGGAACCTTCAAAATATTGGTTGCTTTTTCTATATCTTGGTCTTCTGTAAAATAAAGGTTGACTTTTACCTGATGAAACAAGTTTGCAAGTATTCTACAATCGCTTGGAAATGTAGGAAAATTCTTAATGTGGATTTGTTTCTTGACAATTTCAACCCATTTATTACCCAACTTGTTTCCTTCAGCATTGTGATCTATTTTTGTTATATTGAACTCTTTCAAGATTTTTTGTAGTTTGTCTGTTGCATCTCGATAAATATACTTTCTTTTCTTGATTAAAACATGCCTTGCTTCTCCAAGCGCAACATTTGTTGTATAGAATTTCCACACACCAATACTTATCTGTTCTCTAATGTTTTGTTTAAATTCATCGCTTTCAACTAAATCGACTAGAATATTTGCATCTAAGCCAGCAATATCTTCTTCAATTATAAACTCTGAATGATTCTTGCTTTCATACCGCTGAATTTTATCCCCTCTCTGCTGAATTGTTATTGAATGAGTTGATTGCATGTCAATAAAGTTAGAAGTTGAATGTTAAAAATGCTTTGTTAATTTAAATTTATCTTAATCGCTTAAAAAATCAATAATCTGATTATAAACCTCTGGTGTTTCTGAAGGGTTTATAAGCTTCTTATGTAAAGTATCTGATCCTTCGATTTCTGAGCTAGCAATCTCTTTATTTACTGCTCCGTTTAATGGTACACTAGAAACACAGATTACTTCATCGT
>CAYIGE010000099.1:0-3701 GCA_964362835.1 Candidatus Woesearchaeota archaeon | reverse complement strand
CGATCTTAAATAGGTTCTAGAATATTTATTATTGCGTGATGAATCGCCCTGTCTCGAAAATCAGATTTAGATATTTTTCTTGTTTTTGGATCTCTTAATACAAAAGTTTTTAATGGTCTTGGAAAATATTGTTCATTTTTTAATTCTATATACAGATCCAATATATTTTTTACGATATGTTTTTCAAATTCTAAGACATATTGTTTTTTTGTTTTTCTTTTTCGTGCTTTTCTCCAAGCTAAAAGGAGGTTATCTATAGAAATTATTCTTTGATATAGATTTTTGTAAGTTTTCATATTAATAAACCTCGGTCAAGGTCATTCCACGAACGTTGTTGTCGTTGCCCAGATTCCTGTTGTTGCCATTGAGGTTAGACCTGTTGTCGTTGTCAAGCCTATGCAACCACAAAGATTAGCCTTTGTACCTATATCTCACCATTACTTCATTTTTCAACAAAATTGTTTACTGGATGTTGCAATTGAATTTTACTGTCTTTTGCAAGCACTTATACAAGGGCGTGTGGCCTCTTCACTTTATTATAAAGTTGACCGAGGCAGTATAATTAGAAATTTGTTATTTTTAATATTATTTATTTCTTAGAGTTTTTAGCAAATGCTCTTCAAGACATTGAAATTTTAAGGCTTTTAGAGCTAGAGAGATTTGCTTAGGAGTATAGAGTTCGCTTTTTTGCTCTTTAGAATTTTGCGCGCTGACTTCGCCAGAAAGTGGACCGCACCCCACGAACGCTGTCGTCGAAGCCCAGATCCCAGCCGCCGCCATCGAGGACAGACCTGCCGCCGCAGTCAAGCCCATGCAACCACAATTGATTTGCATATGGACCCTTTTGACTATTGATATAATCCTTATCATTAAAATATAGATTCATTTCTTTTATTTTTGCTTCTTCCAAAAGTTCTTTATATGCTTCTGTTTGAGATTGGAAAAGCCATCTTGCTCTTGGGTCTTTATCGAATTTTTCTACTATGATTGGCTCTAAATTATCTAGATGGAATACTTCTGCATCTGGTGATTGAGATGACTTATTTGAATATTGTCTAGCTAACTCTTCTGAAATATGGTATTCTGACCCTGCTCTGTGGGCACTTACTGCTCTACTGGCTAATTTTAAGTCTAATAAGGGAGAGTTTCTTGCTAATAGAATTTGATTATTTTCATTCGGCCTATAAATTACTCCCTCTCTAACACGATTTCCATTTTGAGAAACATAAGAGTCTTTTCCTTCTTTTATTCTTAATTCTGCATTCTGAGATAGAGAAATGACTTCAAAATCATTTTTACTTAATTGTTCTAATGCTTTATCAAATGATTTGTAAACTACACTTGATTCTAGTTCTGATGTTCTTGCGTCTATTTTTATATTAGCCATGATATATTGGCAGATTTTGAGTATTTAAACCTTTCTTTTTGTTACTATTGTAGAGTTAATTTTTATTGTTTAAGAAATAGAAAGATATTTAAATAGTTATACATTATGTTTATACATGGTGGAAGTTGAATTGCGGGAATGGGGAAATTCAATAGGAGTAATCTTGCCTAGTGAAAAACTTAAAAGGCTTTCTCTTCGTAAAGGAGATAAGATTGAGATAGAAATTATTGTGAAAAAAAGAATTGACGGGTTTGGTTTATGCCGTGGAGCAGAATCATTTGAAGAGGAAGTAGAGGAACATAAAGACTTTTGGTAAGGAAAAATGATTTATATTGTAGATAGTTATGCATGGATTGAATATTTTATTGGGTCAAAGAAAGGGGAGATTCTTAAAAAACTTTTTCTTGATGAGAAAAACAAATTTTTAACCGTTGAGTGCTGTCTTGCTGAAATTAAAGGATGGGCAATAAAGAATAATGAAGATTTTGATAAACTTTATAGAATAATCAGAGCGAATTCTAATCTAAGCGAGATTACAGAATATAATTGGATAGATGCTGCAGTTGAAAGGGCTGAACAAAGAAAAACTAGGGAGAATTTTGGGCTGATTGATGCGGTTATTCTTATAAAACAAAGAGAATTGAACTGCAAGGTAATATCTGGAGACAGGCATTTTGAAGATATGAAAAACGTAATTTTTCTTAAAGAGAATGTATGAATTGCATCTCAAGGTCATTTCGGAAAAGGATCTTGAGGGCATTCAACTTTCAAAATGAGAGAGAAAGTTGAAGGTTATTGGAGAGAAGGAGGAAGGTTAATCAAGGGAGATTTTGTCCCAAATTGCATCGATTATATCTTTTTTAATTTTCTCTATTAACTTGTAACTATTGGCGGATTTTGCATATCGTAGCAATCAATCCCACGCAACCAATGGAGATTAGTCTTTGTACCAATATTTTACTACTGCTTCATATTTCTCTTAAAGAACCAATTTTTCTCGATATTTGAGTTACTTAATGTTGCAATTGAATTTTACTGCTCGGTTTTACGAGTCTAATAATTTGGCGTGTGACCTCTTTTTATCGATGCAGAGGATTATATTAAAAAGAGTTAATAAATTTATTTAGAAAGATTTTCAAGAAAACTTGAAACTTGGGACAATCTTGATTCTAAATCTGACAGTTTTACATTGCCTTTGCTTATTTCTTGAACAATTTTATACATTTTTTTTGCTGTTTTCGGACTGGCTTTATCAATAGGGAACGCCCCAAGCACCAAATGGTTAGCGAAGTTGAGGCAATTGTGGTAGCCAATGAAGTCAAACCCCCCACCAACACCATGCACCCACAATTGGTCTGTAAGTGGTGTTTCTTGTTTGTCAACATATTCTTTATTTCTTAAATAAAAATTAATTTGATTAATACCTTTTTCTCCTAGTTTTCCTAGATATTTTTCAGCTTGTGTTGGGTCTTCTGCTAAGAATCTTAAAACATCAAAATGATTTTGAGAATTGATTGAAAAAGCATCTCTTTCTGGAAGGATTAATATGTTTCTTTCTTCAGGAACGTTTTCCGCTTCTTTTTCTGCTTGTCTTAGATGTGAATTGTAAGTATCTTGAGATATAGGATATTCTTTATCATTTCTATGTAATTGAACTGCTTTTTCTGCATTGTCTGATTGTAAAAGCGCTGAATTTTCTCTTAATAATAGAACAGGATTTTGGGGAGCATAGTCTAATCCAGCTGTTGTATAAACTCCATATTGCAGGACATTAGTATAGACTCCATGTTGCCTGGCATTATCATCAAAAAGAGATTCATTTCTTTCTTTTATTAATTCGCCCATCTTGGCAACTCTTCCATTTCTTTTTTTTATTTGTCTAAGAGAATCATACCAATTAGCTATGATTGTTTCATATTTATCTGGCTTTGATTGTGTTTGCATGAATTAAGTGGATTAAGTGTATTTATAAATCTTTCTGTTTGT
The DNA here is from genome assembly GCA_964362835.1 of Candidatus Woesearchaeota archaeon. Taxonomy (GTDB): domain Archaea; phylum Nanobdellota; class Nanobdellia; order Pacearchaeales; family GW2011-AR1; genus SICU01. Next base: position 328 of record CAYIGE010000099.1, on the reverse strand, counting down.
TACTATTATATAGTTAATCTTTGTTTAATAGATTCCTACATATATGTAGGAAAAAGTTTAAATAGATGGTAGGAATATGTATAGTATGATAATTACAAGACAACTAGGAAAGAAGAGCCAGGTAGTTATACCTAGGGATGTTAGAGAAGTTTTGGGGCTAAAAGAGAGAGATAATATAGTATTTGAAATTAGAGATAAAGAGGTTAATATAAAAGGAGAACAGAATCCTGAAGAATTTTTAGCGGATTTTTTAAATGTGCCTAAACCAAAAAGGAATTTAACTTTAAAAGATCTAAGAGAAATTGAAGAGGAGTCGTATGACTTACCT
>CAYIGE010000098.1:0-3736 GCA_964362835.1 Candidatus Woesearchaeota archaeon | reverse complement strand
CGATCTGCTACCCCGACGAGGCGACTACCGTCACCGCCAAGATTGACCCTGCCACTCAGCTGAGACCTGTCCTCGAGCCAGTAGACAAAGAGCGCCCTTGCTTGTGGTGCTCCTACTGTTGAAGGCAAATATACTCCCATTGCTTCATCATAATTAAATTGTCTTTTCATTTCTGGGAACATTGCATTAACATAAGAGTCTAGTAGGGCTTTATCTCTAGCAACAAATTGCCATACTGGATGTGCCTTTGTATCTACAGCACTTAAGTCCTTACCAAAAACAGCATCTTTACGCTTAAATTCGGCTCCATCTAAAGACTCGTAAACACCATCTGCTAATCTTAATGCTCCATTGACTAATTCTGATTGAGAACTTAGTTCCCTCAAGAGCTGTGCATCACGAACAACTTTAAATTTACCATCTGGATGATATGCAATCATATCTCCAGTATCAAAATAAAGAGATTTCCAGTTAGGATTTTTAGAGTTAAGTCTGCGTTCCATAATATCTGAAACAGACGCAGGAACTCTGCCATCAGCGATTAACTGGGGCATTCGCTCTGTAATTCTACCTTCGAATGTTTCGTAAGGCTTTCTAAGCGTCGGCTCATTTAAATCGACTATCATGAAAAACCTACTAAAATGGGGTATTTAAGTTTTTCTATACACCACTAGAGAAGAACAACAATATTAAGAGTTCTCAATAAGTTACAATTGACTCTTCGCCTCGTCATCCGCAACTAAAACTAAATCCGCAATCTTATCTCCTTCCTTTAACTTGACGACACGAACACCTTGAGTTGCACGACCCATTTCACGTAATTCATCCATTGAAATACGCACAACCATTCCTTGTTTTGTTGTTGCAATAATAGAACTATCTTCAGTTACTGGAAGGGAACGAACAACTTCTCCGTTCTTTTCAGCAGGTTTAAGATTTATAACTCCTTTACCTCCACGCCCAGTTAAACGATAATCTTCCAAAGCGCTGCGCTTACCATAACCCTTATTCGTCACAGTAAGAATTGAAGTCTTATTAGAATCTTTCAAAGGCACTGGAACTAAAGAAACAACTTCATCTCCTGAATTAAGCTCAATACCCTTAACCCCATAACTAGCTCTGCCCATCTGACGAACTTCATCAGAATTAAAGCGTATAGCTTTACCATCAGAAGTAGTCAATAAAACTTCCTGCTTATCGCTTACACGCATTACACTAATCAGCACATCACTTCCGTCCACAGGCATATTCATAACACGGACACCAGTGCTACGAGGCTTAGAAACATCGCTAACAGCTATTTTCTTAACAATACCAAGCTTTGTAGCAAACATCAAATAACCTTTATCAAAATCAGAAACAGAAAGCACATTAGCAATAGTCTCATCACGCAAGTCAAGCAAATTAACTATTGCCTTTCCTTTACTCTGCCTCTCACTAGCAGGAACTTCATTAGACTTAAGCCAATAAAGTCTTCCACGAGAAGTAAAAAACAATAAATGATCATGAGTTGAACATGTAATCAATTTAGTAACAAAGTCTTCATCCTTCAAATCAGCACCAGTGACGCCGACACCTCCACGCTTCTGTTCCTTGTATACCTTAACATCAACACGTTTGATATAACCAGAGTTAGTAACCATTACAACAACATCTTTTTTCTCAACTAAGTCTTTTTCAGTGATTTCATCAACATTTCTAATAACTCTAGTCCTTCTATCATCTCCAAATTTAGTCTTAATCTCATTTACTTCTTTCTTAATAACTTTCAATATTTCTTTCTCATCTCCCAAAATCTTCTTCAATTCGCTTATCAGCTCTTTGAGTTTCTTCTCTTCATCTCGCAACTTTTCAGCTTCTAAATGTGTAAGCTGTTGTAATCTAATTTCAAGAACCGCTTTAGCCTGTCTATCAGTCATTTCAAATTTCTTCATCAACCCTTCATGGGCAGCTTTAGTATCTTCAGATTTCTTTATTAAAGCAACAACAGCATCAATATCTCTCAATGCTATTAACAAACCAAGAACAAGTTCAAGTCTTTCCTGAGCCTTCCTCAAATCAAAATCGCTTCTCCTTCGCACAACAAGTTGGCGATATTTAACATACTCTCTAATGATATCAAGTAAATTCAAAACTCTAGGCTGTTTACCTACAAGAGCAAGAAGATTAGCATCAAAACTAGTCTGTATATTAGTCATCTTATACAACTGATTCAATGTAAACTTAGGCTCTACACCTTTTTTCAGTTCAATAACTATACGCACCTTTCCACGTGCAGATTCATCCCTTAAATCTGAAATATCTGGAAGTTTTTTTTCAGTTGCAAGTTGAGCAATATTTTTTACTAAATCTGCTTTATTTACCATATAGGGTATTTCTGTGATTATTATAGAAGTCTTTCCTTTCTTGTCTTCTTCAATCTCGCTTCTAGCTCTGATAACTATCTTGCCTTTACCCGTTCTATACATTTCTTTTATTCCAGGACCTGTGATTAATCCTCCAGTAGGAAAATCAGGACCTTTAACAATTCCAATCAAATCTTCAACAGTAACACTTGGATTTTCTATATAATTTATAATTGCTTCAGCAATTTCAGTTAGATTATGTGGTGGGATATTCGTAGCCATACCAACTGCAATACCTGTCGCACCGTTAAGCAAAAGATTGGGCAACTTCGCAGGAAGAGTTTCAGGCTCTTTCAAGTCGTTGGAAAAATTAGGCCTCATCTTTACAGTATCTTTCTCAATATCTACAAGCAACTCTTCAGATATTTTGCTTAGCTTGGCCTCGGTATACCTATCTGCTGCCGGAGAATCTCCATCCACATTTCCAAAATTTCCTTGTCCGTGTACCAAGGGATAACGTAAAGAAAAGTCTTGAGCCATACGCACTAAAGAATCATAAATTGCCAAATTACCGTGGGGGTGATAGTTACCCATAGTTTCTCCGACAATTTTAGCACATTTTCTTGTAGGCTTACTATGATCCAAACCCATAACATTCATTGCATATAATATTCTTCTATGTACTGGTTTCAAACCGTCCTCAACAGAAGGCAATGCTCTGTCTACTATAACGGACATGGCGTAATCTATAAACGCCTGCTCCATTTCCTCAACAATCTCAACGCCAAACACTCCTTTTTCAGAGCCAATCTGTTCTTTCTCACGTCTCTTTTGTTCAGCTTTCAATACTTCTTCTTCAACAGCTTCTTCTTTCTTACCATTCCCATTTTCTTCTTCAGTCATTTTCAACTCTTGCCTCCATCAATTTCAGATTCCGGAGTATTTTCAATTTCATTATTACTATCAACACTATCATCATAAGTCACAGATAAATCTAAATCAGATGCAAGAGGAAATTGAACATTCTTCTTATGCTCTTTCAATTCAATTAAATGAGCAATCATTTCATCTATCTCATTCTCATTAAGAGAAACATCAATTACTTCAATTTCTTCTTGTTCTTCGTTTTCTTCAGCCATGTTTAATTTCTTGCTCCCATTGTGAATGAAGGTGAACTAGATGAAATTAAACAGACAGAAACTTTCAATTGTGAGCAAATTTCTTTTGAAATTTGTGAAGATGTTGTGGCTTGACCACAACTTTGTAAGAAAGTTTCTTGTATTGGAAATTTCTGTGAAATTTTCATCATTCAAATATCAATCTGCGCCTCCGACGCGTGTTCAGCTATAAACTGCTTTCGTGGCTCAACATTATCCCCCATAAGTTTAGAG
>CAYIGE010000097.1:1300-3758 GCA_964362835.1 Candidatus Woesearchaeota archaeon | reverse complement strand
AGTAAGAAACTTCCAAGCTACGGGCAAGAAATTTCCTAAATTCAAAATTGTAAAATGTTAATATGGGAAAAGTATTGTTCCAGATTGCAGGAAACAAAGAAGACGTGAGCAAATTTTTAAAAAAGCCTGGAAATTTAAGAATTATAAAGTTCAAGGGAATCATAAAAAGTGGCAAGCAGATAGCTAAAGTTGTTGGAAATATCTAAAATAAAATTATTTAAACTTCTAAATTAAAATATTTTTATCATTTTACCCGGGGTGAGTAACATAGCAAAGAAAAAGAAGAGAAAATAGTTTGATAGGATAGTTTAATCACCACGAATATCTGTTGTGGATGAGAGCAATCTTGTTCACAACATTTATTTTTAATATGTGATGATTTTATTGGCAACATGGCGAGATAAATTATTTAACAAATTGTTAGATGAAAAGCTTATAAGAATTGTAAATCACCAGCTTATCATAACTAAGAAATTCAAATTACTTATTGACAAAGAGCTCAAATCTAAGAAAGACTAACTTTTGTATTTTGCTAATATTCTATTAATTTTTCCACCAGTCATCATTAGGTCAAGTAATTCTCTATCTCTCTGCATTGATAATTCTGTGTTTTTACCTTCAGTTTTCATAGCAAACCCTCTTGGAAGAGGAAAATAATTAACTTTTAGTGTTTAAATATTTGTATATTAATGTAGTAAGTCTAATATATTTATGACAGCTCTCACTAAAGAAAAGTGTTCTGACTGCAGCAATGTCATGATAAAGAACCAAGTAAACAACAAAGTTGGGTGCTGCAACGTGAAGTGCAAGCAGTATGTTTTCAGACTAGAGTAATTGTGTTATGATATAGTTTTTAATACTGGAATTGTTATTATATTTATGCCACTAGACTTTGGCGATGACGTTTTCTATCAACACGATGAAGAAGACTCATCTATCGGAATAGAAGATTTAGAAGAAGACGAAGCAGAGTAAAATTGCTGAAATTCTTTTTCTAGTGTAGAGTCATCAATCTAGTTCGTTTGCATCATTCTTCAAATCGTCTTACAAGTTGTTTTAAATTTAATAGCATGGGTTCTTTCATTGGTTCACAATATTTGAAATCTAGCAAGTGGTTGTAGAACTCTTCGTCATCTGGGACTTTTCTCTTGTATATTTCTTCAATGACTTGCTGGAGTTCTTCAGGAGAGTCTGCACCTTCTTCTTTCCAGTAGTGCTTCTTGATATATTTCCACGACAATTTTGGAGTTATAGAAATCACTCTCTCATCATACAAGTACATTTTGTGTCTGCTAGTTCTAGTCTTTCGTCCCTGCTTTATTCGTTCTTGAGACCATTTGTTGAAAGGGATTTTACCACTAGCAATTTGTGAGATTTTTTTAGTTTTCTTTTGCTGTAAGTATGTCATATAACCATCATTTAAAGCCAACTTTATATAACTTATTCACCGACAGTATCTACTATGAGTTTTCTTAATTTTTCACTCGTTGTCAGACCTTCATTTTTTGCTGCTGATTCAAACTTTTCGTGAGTGGATTCTTTTACTTTGCAGTTTAGCTGGCGCGTGAATTTGTCTTCTTCGTTTTTCTTTATTTTTGGCATAGTAATATTTATATTTTGTTGTTTAAATAGGTTAACTAGTGTTAATGTTAACTAGAGTTAACATAGTTGTATAGTTGTTTTATTTAAAACTAAAACAAATAGTATTTTAACAAAATAACATATTGTTAGGAAAAATTAGATAATATTCGTGTGGTTAAAATGGAATCAGCAGAGCACTATGGAATGGTAATGAAAGATAAAAAAGGTTATTTTAAGCCTGATGAGATAAAGAAAATAATCCATGCTTCTCCATATCCATATAATTTAGTCTTTCTTGTAGCATGGGAAACTGGGAGAAGAGTTAGCGAAATAGTAAAATCTGAAGATGTTGTGAATTCAACGGGTATAAGAAGAAAAGATTTGAACATGAAGGAGAATGCAATATATTTTACTACATTGAAAATGAAACTTAAGGATAAATTTGGGAATTTGAAAAAGCCATCAGGAATGTGGGTAACTGATGTTCCTAGAACATTAATGGAAGAGTTGTGGAAACTAGCTGAAAACAAAGAGGAAGATGAAATTTTATTCAGATTTGAAGACTATCATAATAAAAGAATAATAAAAAACTATAGAATTCAAGTGACATTAGTGTTTAGAAAAATATGTGAATCTATAGGAATTAGAACTGTAGGCTTATATCGGAAACATCCTCATATGCACCATCTTAGGCATAGTGCAATAATGTTTATGTACTCAAAGGGGTTCAAGCCAGAAGAAATAGTAGAAAAAACTGGCCATAAAAATATTAACAATGTGTTATGGTATATAAAAGTCCTTGAAGACGAAAATGTATCAAAGAAATTCAAGGCACTTGCAGAAGAAGAAGATGTATGGCTAAAAGAAGTATTCAATA
>CAYIGE010000097.1:0-1200 GCA_964362835.1 Candidatus Woesearchaeota archaeon | reverse complement strand
TGGTGCTAAAAGTGAGGCCAAAATGGACGTGAAATTATGAAACTCTACTCAATACCTAAAACTTTTTCAAGAAATGTCCACTACGCTGACGAGCACAAGTGTGACTTTTGCACATGTCCCAATGTGATTCATTGTTATAAACTCATTCATTGGTGTTGCAATTCTGACTTGTTCGTAAGTCAGAATGTTGTAGATAAGTTAATAGAAGAAAGCAAGAAAGTTATTACTGCGTAGTAATATTGAATACTGGTTAGGAATAACAACTTTTGGTCTAAAAAACCTATTTAAACTACCTTATCCAAGATATACTATCAACTTTGATTGGATGAAATAAAAAACAACGTGACATTTCACCCAAGATGAAACTCATCGGAAAACCCTAGCAGAAGATTGAATTTACTTCTCTAAGGCGAAATGAAATAAAATCTCGGTGGATGGCAGGTTCGAAATGTTGGTTGTAAAACTGGCTCTGCTACAAAAGGTGGCATTGGTTTGAAAACTATACAGGACAATCTTAAGGACTATAACACGGTTCTTAACAACATTTCTAAGTGAGACTTTCACTGTTGACTCAAGTTGTGATAGGAAAGTAAATCTTGCGAGTGTTTCCGAACATACCTCATCTTAGATTCGTATCAGAAAACTGGCAAAGTAGACGGACAGCACCTGCGATTCATATTGTGTTATTGTTCTAACCTTGGCGCAAGCAGAAAATGATTTGAAGTGAAAATTTTAAATCATAGAAGCGTGAGAATTAAGCGCCTAAAATTCTACAGAGATTACATGAAAAAATTTGTTCTCAGGGAAGTGAAGTCTTTAGTTGGACTAACTTTAAAATTAACTTCTTCCTTCTCTGGGATTTGTTCTTTATCCTTATACCACGCAAGCTCAGAGGCGGGGTGGTGTTGGGTTTGAGGAGAAACCTATTCTGAGCATCTCCTCGTAATTATAGTTATACTGAACGGAGTAAGACATATTTTGAACTCCGTACTCATACTTATGGAGGAAATGAAAATGGAACAACAATTAAAAACAACAAATCCGAACGCACAATATTTTAATATTGCGCGCAGGATAATGATGGTTTCAAGGCAACTTGAGAACCTTTTAGTATGTCGATGCGGTGATGTCTTGTGTCTTTCAAGGACATCATCAACAAACTTTCTAAAGACACATAGAGTTCACGGTGGTGTAGGGACA
>CAYIGE010000096.1:0-3787 GCA_964362835.1 Candidatus Woesearchaeota archaeon | reverse complement strand
AGTAAGAATATGCTAGCAAGAGAGATCGTAGACAAAACAGCCGTCTCATGTTTAGTTGGAAGATATCCTACAATAATACCGAGAAGTATGAACATAGTAGTTGATAAGAATAAAATTAACAAAACAGGCAAAGCATTGCTTAAGAAAGAAACGCTTGAAAACAAAGCAGAGATTCCTAAGAAAAATAACAATTGCAATGTTATTACAAATAGCACTGTAAAATAACTTGCAATAAAGTTTATCGTATCACCATATAAAGATATTTTAGTTCTAAAAAATGCTTTAGAGGTATTTCCAGTAACAATAATTGTTGAACTTAAAAATAATGCCATAAACATGATAACTAGGATTATTAAGATAGGGACCATATAATCCAAATTAGTTTTATTAGAACTTAAAGACTCAATTGATGTCTTAATAGGATTGACAAAAACATTGGCATCTGAAACTGGATTATTTTTCAATTCTCCGGAAATCTTAGATAAGGATTCCTTTAGTTGAGTCATTTCTGATTGTATCTTGCTATTTGAGGAGTGTACTTTTTCAATGCCTGCAGAAGCCTGGTCTTTTGTTTTTTTAATAACCTCTAATTGATCTGTTAAATTAATAATTTCACCTCTAAGATTGGTAATTCCTTCTTTAAGGACATCATAGTAATCATCATCAATTGTATAATTTTCAAAAATAAAATCAACATTTTCTTCAATATCTTTCAAATGTCCTAAGTCAATGGTGTTGGATGTGTCAATGCTAGCAATATCAGCACTTACCTTCTTTAGGCTATTAGAAGTCTTTTCTGAGTCTTTGATGATTTCTTCTGCACCAAAACTTTGTTTTGAAATACTCTCGCTTGCAGATGTTACTTTTTGAAGTATATTCTCTGTTAATGAAATACCTAAAGAAGAAGATTTCTCATTAAACCGTTTTTCAACAATATCCAAAACAATGAACGCAAGATTTATTTTAGAATAATCCACATAGAGCTTAACATCTTTTTGCTTGTTGTCTGAAACATCAAAGTTATCAGGCAAATCAATACATAGATGTATCTTTCCTTCCTGAAGTTGGGCCTTACAATCATCAAGAGACTTTGTTTTGACAACTTCAAAATCATTTTTTTCTAAGTCTTCAGTAAGCTTTACAATATCTTGGACAGTATGATCTGGAGCATTCAAGCCAAGAGATATGCCGAAAACACCAGAAGTATTAAATGATAAACCCATTAAAATAACTAAAAATATCGGTCCAAGAATGATTATTGAGATAGTTAGTTTAGATCGATAAAGCAATTTGAGATCTTTCTGAATAAGCAAAAAGAACAAATGTAACAAGTGTTTATTTTTTCTCATGTCTTTTCTCACCAACAATATTTTCAAACACATCTTCCAGCGAGGCACGTTTCACTTCAAGGCTTATCACACTTTCATGCATTTTTGAAAGAATTTCTATAACTCCTCTATGAACTGTTTCAATATCGCTTCCAGAAATAACCAAAGTATCTCCTAAAAGTTTAAATTCTGTATCTGGGTAAACAATTTTTCTCAATTGTGCAACTATAAAATTGTAATTATGAGAAACTGTGCGAAGTTTTAATTGACTTTTTGTAGTAGATTTCTTTAAAATCTCTGAAGGAGACCCTACAGCAACAACAACGCCCTTGTCTATAATAGCTACCCTATTACATATCTCTTCAAGTTCTGAAAGAAAATGAGAAGCAATAATCATTGTAACACCTACAGCGTTTAAGGATTTTATCAGTTTTATGATCTCTTTTCTCAAAAAAGGATCAAGATTAGATGTTGGTTCATCAAGCAAGAGGATGCTAGGGCTATGGGCCATTCCACATGCAATGTCTACTCTTCTCTGCATACCACCACTTAGCTTAGAAGCTTGTTCGTTTCTTTGATCATACAAATTTAACAGCTGTAATGTTGCAAGTGAATTTTTTTTATATAACTTCTTTGGTCCTTTAGGATTGTGGAGCATTGAAAAATAAAGAACATTATCAAGTACAGTAAGTGTTGGATGAAAACTACAATCTTGTGTTGCCATTCCAAAATATTTTTTTATATCATGATATTGAGAGTAAGGTTGTCCATTCAGCAATATTACTCCTTTTTGTGGTTTGTAAAACCCTATGAGAATATTAAGTAGAGTTGTTTTTCCAGAACCATTTGTTCCAAGAATGCCAAATATCTCTCCCTTTTTTATATCAATAGAAACATCTTTGAGAACTTGTTTATTTTTAAAACTCTTATCAACATGTTGTATACTTAAAAGAGGCACTTCATTTATCGGCTTTATCATCTTCTTTTTTCACCTCTTTCTTTTTCATTTTGAACTTACTAATAAAAACTAAAATTGTCTTATAAAACTTTGCTAAGAAAGTGAATACATTTTTAAAAAAGGTTTGCATGGCAGTAGAAACTTCATGCATATCGCTTTTTAGACCACTAGAGATAAACTCATGATAATCTCCTAATGCTCTGAAAAAAGATTTAACATGCCTTAAAAGCAACCAAAAAATGTAGCCAATACCAGATTTTTTCATAAAATTATGATAGACAATATGGAGCTTGAAACGTTTTATATCTAAACTTGCCTTAAGTTGATGATAAAAGGTATAATCCCTCGATTTTCTAAAAGGGTTTTCTTCTTCTTTCTCATCATTAGGTGGTTTTTGTAGAGGTGTTTCATCAAAAATTCCTTTTTTTATTTTTTTAGAAATTGCATCATGAGACCTAGATAGATATCTTTTCCTAAGAGAATAAAGATCATCAAAATATTTATCTTCAAGAACATTTATTTTTTTTGTTTTTTTCCGATCGATTTCAAATTTTTTCCTAAGTTCTTCAAGAGAACTTAGATACCATGCTTCAATCTCTGATTCTTCCGCCATTCATATCCATCACTCAAAAGCTGCAAGCATATCCTTTTTAGAGCGTGCAACAAGCATTTTATTTGCTAAAGCCTCATCATTAAAAGCAAATCGTATCCAATTTGCAAAATCATTTTTAGAATTATTTACATACTCTTTCATTGCAGTTGCATCAAGACTTTTAATGAAGTCCATCAAGTCAGTGGTGCTAACAATTTTTTCTCCATTCTTAGCAACAAAAATTCTGGAAGGTTCTGCTATAAGAACCTTTCTTTTTGCAGGATGCGGACTGAAATTACGAACATGTCTTCGACATAATTCTCTAAACTCTTCAAACATTCTCTTCAATTCAAGTTCTTGCTTTCTCAGCTCTTCTTCACATTTAATAACTTCAAGGTGATGGCTCTGCCACCCACCTTCAAGATTCTTGAGTGATTCAATTTTCTCAATAATCTTAGAACGCAAACTATCTTCTTCATGACTAAAAAGCAAATCTTTCTTTCTTTTTTCCCATTCTTCCTTCATATTTTCAAGCAAATTTCCTTCAAGAACACGCTGGCTATGAGAGGCAATATCTTCACGAATATCTTTATTTTCTTTGTCAAGTTCTTTAAGCAAGGAAGCAAAGTATCCTTCTTCATCATTATTAGTTTCAGAACTTAAACCTCGTGTTTGTTCATCTTTTGAAGGTTGTACAAGCGGTGATTTTGCATTTAATACAGCCACGTTAGTTGCTTCAGCAGCTTTTGCTTGATTCCTTTGGCTGATGATATCCATTGCCAAAGAAGGCAATTCATTCATAACAGAATCTTCTCCTTCTTCATCTCTTCCCCTTTTTTTAAGAAAAAACATCTAACCTCCCCCAATACTGAATAACATACAATTTTTATTTAAATACGTTTCTATTTT